>JALHUC010000264.1 GCA_022865845.1 bacterium
AAGTCCATCAAAGCGCCCCGTATGGGCGCCCAAATCAATGACTGCGGGTGTAAGTCATTGATTTGTAAGGAAAGTGAAAATGACACTTTTCACTTTCCGAGGAGCAAAAAGCCAATAATGGACTTTTTGCGACCCTGTCAAATTTAGAAGGTACCCCTCGACTGGTTAATTAGCTCTGATAATTTTTGCCAGACCCTGGACTCTAGACTCTAGACACTCAATATCGGACCGTCGAGGACGGGACGATATTGTAGAGCTTCTGCCAGGTGCTCTGGTGTTGGATCATCCATTTCGGCAAGGTCCGCTATAGTTCGCGCTACACGCAGGACCCGGTGGTAGCCGCGGGCTGTAAGACCCAGATTTTTCACCGCTCTTTCCATGATTACCCTGTGCTTTTCGCCGATGGGACACACTTTTCTTAGGTGATCCGGGCCCAGGTTTGTGTTCAGGAGCGGAAAGCCGGCCCTGGATCGTGCCGCCTGTATCCTCCTTCCAGCCAGGACCCTTTCCCGAACTTTATCTGTTGGTTCTCCTGAGCCGTTACCCGATATCATCTCCAGTCCGAGGGCTCTCACCTGGACCACGAGATCGATCCTGTCCATGAGGGGCCCTGATATGCGCCGGCGATAGCGGGACACGGCCGACGGGGGACAGGAGCATGGTCTCGTCTCGTGCCCAAGGTATCCGCAGGGGCATGGATTGGTGGTCCCTATCAGCATGAACCGGGCAGGGAAGGTTACGGATCGGGCTGCCCGGGCCACGATGATCTTTCCGTCCTCCAGGGGCTGGCGAAGGGTTTCCAGGGTGGAACGCTTGAACTCCGACATTTCGTCCAGGAAAAGAATGCCCCTATGGGCAAGGGTCACCTCACCGGGTCTCGGGTTGGAGCCCCCACCTGCCAGCCCCACGTTGGAAATCGTGTGGTGGGGAGCGCGGAAGGATGGTGTGGTTATAACCCCGTCCCCTGGCGAAAGGTGTCCGGCGATACTATGGATAGCTGTCACCTCAATGGATTCTTCAGCGGTCAATTCTGGAAGCAGGCCCGGCATTCTTTTTGCCAGCATGGTTTTTCCTGAGCCGGGGGGGCCGGACAGCAGGATGTTGTGACCGCCGGCAGCGGCTATGGTGAGGGCTCTTTTGGCCATTTCCTGCCCCGCCACCTCGCGGAGATCCAGGACCGTGTCCGGATTCCGGACAAAGGGGGGGATCACAGCTTCCAGTTCCCGTCGGCCTCTAAGGTACTCCGTTATCTCGCACAGATGACTGACTGGCAAGGGATTGCAGCCTGGTACAAGGGAAGCTTCCGAGGCCATCTCCCTGGGCAGGATCATACCGGTGATCCCGGTTTTCCTTGCCAGCAGAGCCGCCGGGAAGGCGGCTTCTCGCCCCACAATATCACCGGTGAGAGACAGCTCCCCCATGACCATGTAACCGTCGAGGGCGTTAGAGGGGAAGGCCCTGAGAGCCGCCAGGATCCCCAGTGCGATAGGCAGGTCGAACCGGCTGCCTTCCTTCTTCAGATCGGCAGGGGCCAGGTTCACCGTGACCCTCGAGGGGGGGAGTTCGTAGCCGGAGTTTCTCAATGCGGCCAGGACCCGTTCACGGCTTTCTCTGATGGCTGTATCCCCCATCCCGACGATGGTTAGGCCCGGTAACCCTCCCGTTAAGTCCAGCTCAACGTGGACGGGGATAGCCTCCAGCCCCTTGATGGTGCACGAAAGAATCCTGGATACCATGGTGAAATCCTCCTTTTAGGCCATGAAAATTTGTTTCCCAGGAGAACATTGCAATCAAAAGGCCAAAGGAGGATTTCAAGTACCTGGTACCTGGTCCTGGTTCCTGGAAAGGTCTTGGACCTGGACCTGGACCTAGTGCCTAGAAAAGATCTTTTTTGGACTAATACATAGGACCAGGACTAAGCTCTTTTTCCAGGACTGCGACTAGGTCTAGGACTAAGTCTAGATATTAGTCGCTGTACTTTTTTTATATCCAACCTGCTTAGTGGTTTTAACAATTTTTTCTTTCTGTGTTTTATGTGAAAAATTCTTATAACAGTCTGTAAACATTGATAAAAATTAACAAAATGGTCTACTTCCGATTTCTTAAACCTGAAACCTTATGCCTGAAAATCTGCCTTTTCCCTTGGTCCTAAAACTGTATATTTATTAAGAGCACCCCCCACATTTCAATAAAAATACTTGTTTTACAGTGACTTACCTTATTTAAGGCAATGCTTCCCCTGATTTTATGGGCTACATCCCATATTTTCCTCATACCATTCTACAAGTAAAATAGTAGGCAATAGCTTTTCGCCACATATAAAAACTCTTTAATTACAAAGACTTAATGTTTGTTCAACCATAGCTTCCTTTTGGCACGCCTGATGCTTTACCAAGGGTGTAAAGCGAAGTGTTCCCATGAGGGGAATAGAGGAAACTTGGTAAGAGGAGGTTACTGTCATGAAAGCATATTTAGGCAGGCTGATGATCCTGAAGAGGAGGGTAACTTCTGCGCTTATCCCTCTTCTGTTCACCGCGACGCTGGCGTCGGCAGACACAGCTGGCGCTAATGGTGCTGGCGGACTTAGCCCGCTTACCATGATCTTCCTCGGGCTGCTGGCCGCGATAATTCTGCTCCAGTTGATTCCGGCGTTGGTCCTGTTCGGTTCATTGGTTATGGCGGTGTTCAAGCGCTCTGGCAAAAAGGCTGAGGCTGCAAGCAGCGATTAGGCCTTAACGGTCGTGAGCCTCAAGGGAGGCTTACGACCTCAGGCGGAAGTTGAGGGTTGAAGGGGAGGATAAGGCCATGCCATTGCTTCTCATTGCTGACGAGGATGTCCAGGCCCGTGACAATATGATCCAGCTGTTCGGTGAGACGGACTACCAGGTTGTGGCAGCCAATTCTGTGGATGTTGTCATGAGGGATGTCATTAAAAAGGAAGCTCAGGTCGTCCTGCTTGGCAACGCCTTCGACAACATGCCGGCGGGTGACCTTATCCCGCTCCTCAAGCAGTGCAATCAGAAACTCACTATTATTTTTGTTTCCAACGAGGAGTCACTGCCTCTTCTGAGAAAGCTCAGGGGCGAGGGTGTTTTCTACCATGCTCTCAAACCTGCTACCCGGGAGGACAGGGAAGAGCTGCTCCAGGCTGTCAAGTGTGCCTTCGAGAACGTTACCGGGCAATCAACAACATCCGGTACCACCAAGTAGGCTTTTGCCCAGATAGTGGGGAGATTGAAGGAGGTTGCCATGAAAACGATAAGAGCATTACTTACGACCGCAGCGATCATCCTGCTTGCGGTCCACCAGGCCTGGGCGGTGGACACGACCCAGACCCACCAGAGCGGGATACTGGTCCTGCTGTTCCTGGGGATCTGTGCTCTTATCATCGTCTCCCAGCTGGTTCCGGCGCTGATCCTGCTGCTGGGTAACGTTTCGGCCTTCGCGAAAAAGCTCAAGGGCAAGGAAAGAGCCGCTGTGACCAACACGGGACAGGAGATCGTCGATTGATATCAAGGGGCCCCGGCCCGGGACACATCCTCTGTCCCACCCATGAAATAGACATCAAGGGCGCTATGGGCGCCGAAAGGGAGATGAATCAATGCTGGATCTGTTAAGGCAGTTCTTCGGCTCGACGGGCGACACGGTCAAGGTCAATATGCTGAAGGAGGCCAAATCTCTATACTCTGAAGGAGGCCAAATCATGAAAGTCATGCGAAACGTCTTCTGGACCGTCGGAATTGCCTTGGGGACTGCCGCCCCGGCCCTGGCCCAGACCGGGCGTGAGGACAAAAGCGGCGTGTTCGTTTGGGTTTTTCTCGGACTGTGCGCCCTGATCGTGGCCGCCCAGCTGATTCCTGCCATCCTGATAATGGTGGGTACTGCCCGAGCGGTGGCCCGGGGGATCAAGGAAGCGGAACAGATGCCCGCAGAAATCAAGGTCGAGACCAAGTGAGACGGATCTGGGGTGCCGATCGGATGACGGCGTCCCGCATGGCGGTATCGCCGCCGGGGAGGGGAGTTGACCATGAGCAACTCATCGAAGAGGTGGGTGCACCGTTTTATCTGGGTGACGGCGGTGGTATTCGTGCTTGCCGCACCTTGGCCGGGGGGACGACTCCTGGCCCACGCCTGGGACACGGAGGATTGTCAGGGCTGTCACGCCGATCTCTCCATTCTTGAAGATGGAGGCGGCTATCTGTACGTGGATTCGGCCCGTTACGAGAGGACCGCTCACGCAGAGGTCGGATGTCCTTCCTGCCACGAGTCGGTGAATGAGGATCACCCGGACGACGGGGTGCGACCGTCGCGGGCCAAATGCGGCGAGTGCCATGATGAGGTCGAGGCCGAGTACACGGAGAGCATCCACGCGGACAACGCGACCTGCACCGACTGCCACAACCCCCACGAGGTCAAGCCGGTCGGACAGGTCTCGGGAGCGCAAATGAACCGCCCCTGCATGGAGTGCCACGAAGAGGACGACGTGGTGGCCAGCCATGAGGCCTGGCTGTCCCAGACCACCCGACACATCCGGGCCCTGCCGTGCATCACTTGCCACACCGGTTCGAAGGTCTATGTGGTCACCTTCTACGTCGGGACCTTCGAGGAACGAGCAGGCCGGAGCCCAAGGGTGGCCCTGGCGACCCACGAGGAGTTGATGGCCAAGGCCGAGCGGTCTGAGGGTGTGACCTCGGTAATCGACCGGGACGCTGACGGGCGGGTGTCCGTGGAAGAGCTGCGGCTCTTCTACCGCGAAGGACGGGCCGAGGGGTTGCAGCTGTGGGGCATGATGACGCCGGAAGTGGCGACCCATAACTATGCCACGATGGACAACCGCTGGGACTGCAGCTTCTGCCACGCATCGGGTCCGGGGGTGGTTCAGAAGAGTTTTGTGGCCCTTCCGGGACCGACCGGAGACTACACCCGGATTCCGGTGGAACCCGGCGCGGTCCTCGATGCCCTATACGGCACCCCCGACTTCTACATGATTGGCGCCACCCGGTCGAAGACCATGAGCCTGATTGGGCTCCTGATCGTGGCCGCCGGTCTGATGGTCCCCCTGGTCCACGGAACCCTGCGGCTTTTGACCATCCGCAAGAGAAGGGAGCACTGAGTCATGAACGAGAAGATCTACTTGACGCCGACCCCGGTCCGCATCTGGCACTGGCTCAACGCCTTCGGCATCATCACCCTGGTCCTGACCGGTGCGGAGATCCGCTTTCCCGAGTACGCACAGGTACTGGGCAACTACAAGGCCGCCGTGCGGTTGCACGACACCGCCGGGATCGTGGTGACGCTCTCCTTTGGACTGTGGTTCATCTACTACGCCTTCGTGGCCCGCAATCTCCTACGTCTCTACATCCCCTCGCGGGAGGACATCCAGCGGGGTATGATTCGTCAGGCCGTCTTCTACGGTTATCAGTATTTCCGTGGCGGGCCGAATCCCCACCACCAGACCCCGGAGAACAAGTTCAATGCGCTTCAGAAAACGGCTTACGCTGCGATCATGTTTGTATGCATCCCGCTGGTGATCGTGACCGGGGTGCTCATGATGAATGTCTCTTCCCTCCGGGAGATGGTGATGGCAGTGGGCGGGCTGAGGCTCCTGATCGGAGCCCACTGGTTGGTGGCTTGCGTGTTCTGTGCGTTCCTGTTCACCCACATCTACCTGGCCACCCTGGGACACACGCCCTTCGCCCACTTCAAGCCCATGTGGACGGGGTGGGAAGAGGCTGAGGATCCGTCCGACAGGAACACCTGACTTTTGGTCACCGGGGCGATCTTGTCAAGATCGCCCCTGAGCGTATTCGAAGGAACAAGGACAGGTTAAAAAACAGGAAGGTGATCCGGCTCAGGCTGTTGAGCGACGGGTTCGATGATCTCCCCTGACAGTTTTTCAGGGAAGGCCAGGCGGAAGGAGAGAAGGTCATGTTCAGACAGTTTGCCACCAGGGAGATCGTCAACGTGGCGATGGTGGTCACAGGTTTCACCATCGTCTGCTGCATCCTCCTTTACACTTTCGTCAAGGCCGACATGACGGAGGATTCGGTCCTCTACGAGTCTGCTCTGGCCGATACCATCCTCAAGTCTATGAAACATGATATGTTGTTGTCGGATCGTGAGAGCCTCCAGCACATCATCAGCGATATTGGTAAACAGGATCGGGTCAGGTACGTACGTATCTTCAACCACAGCGGCGTGATCAGTTTTTCCAGCAACCGTGAGGAAACGGGTAATACGGTCGACCACGAGTCGGAGGCATGCAAAAAGTGCCACCGTGGACCGAAACCGATTGTCAGCCTCGATCCTATGGAACAGGCCAGTGTCTACGTCAGGGAGGATGGCGAAAGGATCATGTCCCTGATGACTCCCATTTACAATGAGGCTGCCTGTTCCACCGGGGAGTGTCACTACCATCCCCCTGAGAAGCTCCTGCTGGGAGGGATGGATTTCGGTCTGTCCCAGGAGCAGCTGGGGCATTCACTGTCAAGGCTACGGTTGCGTATGATCATATTTTGCGTCATGATTCTCATATTGACCGTCGCGGGGGTGACCGCGCTGCTATGGCGCGGGGTGATGCAGCCCCTGGGTGAACTTGTGGACTTTGCCAGCCGATGTTATGAGGGGAAGCATGAGGATGATCCTCCGATGGGGGCCAGCGAGATCAACCACATCGGCGAGATACTGCGGAAAATGGCGGATGACAGGTCGGAGTCCCCGTTGGGAGCCGGGAAGGAGGACGGTCTGTCTTCCGACCGCCCGGAAAGAGGGTAGGTTAAAGCGGTATCACGATTCACCCTGGGGGTCGGGTTTAAAAAACGTGGGCGGTTCGATCAGAGGTGAGACAACTGGCCATGAGTGATGATCAGACCGATGCCCCCCGGGTTCCCACTGAAGTGCATAAAGACCCCGACAGCACGGCCTCGGAGGCTCAGGAGAGGATTCGCAACCTGAGAGCCCGGGCCAGGATGGGGGCATGGGGGCTGGCCGCCTTTGTGATCGTCAGCGTCCTTTCCATCCCCGACAGCCACCTCCTGCCGGCCCTGTCAGAGTCAATCCGCCGATTCCTCGGTGCCGCCCCATCTTCCAATCTCATCAGTATAGCCCTTATTGTATATGCCTTTTCTGCCCTGACCCTCATCCTCGCCCGTATCGCGCAGGGTTCAGGCGCTTACAAAGGGTGGTCCCACCTTTTTTACATTGCATCTTTTTACATCTTCTTCGGGTTCGCCGGGACCCTGAGGGAAACCTACTGGGCGGTCTTTGTGTCCGGTCTCCTCATCATGGGGCTGGAAAACTACCTGGTGAGGACTTACGTGTCGGAGGAGATCAAAAGGGAAAAGATGCGACTTAGGAAAGCGAGGTAGATCTTCGCTTTCCACAACAACCGAGCGACGGAGCGACTTGGCGAAACAGCTGAGAAGGGCATTGACTTGGCGACGGAGCGACTTAGCGAAAAAAACAGGAAGCGAAAAACCACAGAGAAATATAACAGGCGGGGTTTTTATTATAGTTGTGAAGCGTTTATTCGCTCAGTCGCTCAGTCGGCTAGTCGTTCTGTCGTTAGATCGCTCAGTCGCTAAGTCGGCCAGTCGTTCCGTCGTTCGTTTGCTCAGTCCGGCGATCCTTCGCTCAGTCGCAAAGTCGCTACGTCACTAAGTCGAATAAAGGGGGATTACGCATGCGTCTTGGCCTGATGATAAAATTTTCCATTATCAGTGCTGTCGTTCTCCTGTTCACCATGAGCGTTTTCACCCTGTTTAACATCGCCGGGTTAAAAACGGCGTTCATGGATGTTTACACCACCGACGTGGACAACCTGAGCGAAACGATCATCGCCACCACCCACCATGCAATGCTGGCAGGAGATGTTGACGAAGCCTACCAACTCATGGAGAGGGCGGGCATGCAGGAGAACATCAGAAATATTCGCCTTATTGACAAGCACGGCGTCATCCGATTCTCTCTGTTCAAAGACGAGTTCGAAACCTTTGTGGATTTCAGCAAGGATACAAGCTGCGACATGTGCCACTTCGAGGGCAAGCCCAGGGTCCAGGCTTCCACCATGGACAGAAGGCGGGTTTTCCCTGATGAGAAAGGGGAGGAGGTCCTGGGGGTCACCAGGGGGATCTACAACGATCCTTCATGCTCTCAGCCCTCCTGCCATTATCATCCGGCTGATGTTAACCTGCTCGGGGTCCTTGATATAGTCGTATCCACAGAGAATGTCATGGCCCAGATCACCAGGTACCGCAATAATGTCCTCGTGGAGCTGGTCTTCCTCCTGATCGCTCTGTTGCTGTGTCTCAACCTGCTAACACGAAAACTCATTACCCAACCGGTCAACACCCTGCTGGATCACACCAGGCTGCTGTCACGTGGAGAGTGGCGTTTAATAGAAAATACGAGCAATGACGAATTCGGGGAGTTGGCCGACTCCTTCAACGAGATGACCAGCAACCTCAAAAAGGCGAAGGAAGATCGGGAAAAATGGTCTGCCACCCTTGAGAGCAGGGTTGAAGAACGGACCCAGCAGATACGGGAGATGCAGTCGGTGATCATTCGTTCGGAAAAGCTGGCCTCCCTCGGAGAGTTGGCTGCGGGCATTGCCCACGAGCTCAACAACCCCCTGACAGGGATCGTTCTGCACGCATCCCTCATCGAGGACAGTCCTGAACTGCCGCCCGGGCTGAAAGAGGACCTCCACACGATCACCGGGGAAGCGGACCGCTGCGCCAGGATCGTCAAGAACCTCCTGGATTTTTCGCGCAAGACAGAGCCCATGAAGGCCATGAATAACGTTAATGATACTATTGACCGGGCCCTGGGCCTCGTGGAAAACCTGGCCTCCTTTCAGAACATCCAGATCGTCAAGGAATACTCGGAAAACCTCCCGGACCTGCTCATTGATTCCGGACAAATGGAGCAGGTCTTTGTGAATATGTTCGTCAACGCAAGCCAGGCCATGGAGAACGGGGACCGGCTGATCCTCTGGACGGGGATGGACGCAGGAGGCAAGGAGGTGTACATCCGGGTTGAGGACACGGGGCAGGGCATCTGTGAGGAGGCCATCGGTCGTATCTTTGATCCCTTTTTCAGTACCAAAGGGGCCAAGGGAACTGGTCTGGGACTTTCAGTGTCCTACGGGATCATTGAGGGGCACGGTGGTACCATTGCGGTCCACAGCGAGCTGGGGAAGGGGACGGTGTTTACGATCACAATTCCCGTATAAAAGGAATTGTGATCGTAGAATGTAGAACGCAGAAGAGATCTTTCGACTTGGCGACCGAGCGACCTGGCGGAAAGGCGGGATTGTAGAGCGTAGAATGTAGAATAAACGGATCGCGGATAAAGGTTCAATACTGTTCACTGCCCGCCCTGAGCAAGCGAAGCGCGTCGAAGGGCAGGGTTACGCGGCTAAAACCGTGACTTGGGGAAGGCCGGTTACTAAAAAAACGATGGTATTCACCATAAGGCACGGAGGACACAGAGAGAGGCTTAAATCTGGAGGAAGTCCTGTTGCTATTAAGACGATA
>JALHUC010000265.1 GCA_022865845.1 bacterium
GGTTACAGGCAGCGGGAAAGGGCTGCAGTGGACTCCCTGGATATAAACGCCTATTCCACAAAGGCGCTGAGGTCGGATTTTCTAACGCTATCCAAAACAGGCGTCGCAAAATTCGCCAAAAATTCCGCCAGAAAATCGGCCAAGAACTCCGCCAAAATATACGGAGGATACTAGGTAATGTTTACCATTAAAAAAACCACGACCTGCGGTGCGTTATTGATGAAATCGCAAAAAGTCCATCAAGCAGTCCCGCCATCGGCGGGACTGGGAGTGGGGGCCACGCCTGCGGCGTGGGGCGAATTCACTTCGCCTGGCGGGGGATCACGCCCAAGGCGTGACCGCCCTTCAAAAAACTCGAAGAAACTCTTTGCGACGTTATCACTATTCGTCCTGCTCATATCCATCGGCTGCGCAGCTACACCCGACCCCAAGTCACAGGCGCTGCCGGAAGGACATCCCCCTGTAAAGAGCGAGACCGGCCATGGCTTCAGGGACGCCCAGTCAGAAGCCTACGCCTCTTATATGTACGGCCTCATGCTGATGGACGAAGGACGAAATCAGGACGCTATCGGTTTTCTTCAAATAGCTTCACAGCTGGATACCAGGTCACCTGAGATACTGGATCAACTGATGCGGTTGTACATGGGCGAAAATAAACAATTCGAGGCAAAAGAGACTGCTGAAAAGCTCCTTTTGCTCGACCCGCAGTGGGCTGACGCCCACATATTGCTGGGACAGATCTATCTGGATACAGATCAGCCTATCGATGCGGTGAACCACCTTGAGATCGCCCTGGAACTTGCCCCTGAACAGACAAACATCATTTTTCTGCTCGCAGATGCCCTTGAAAGAACCGGGAACACCGAGCAGGCTATCGCCTCTCTTGAGGAACTCACCCTTTCAGAGGAGCACAAAGCCATAGCCCATTTTTACATTGCACGGCTACACATGCGCTCCGGAAACCTGGAACCGGCCCTTGACTCTCTCGTCAAAGCTATCGAACTCAACCCTGCCCTTCTGAAAGGCGTGGGGGAGCTGGGGGGACAGATGGAAGGTGAGGGCCAGACAGAAGAGGCCATAGGGTTTTACACGGGTTACCTTGAAAGGGATCCCGGGAGTACTGCAGTAAGGGAGCTTCTGGTCAGGATCCTCATCAGGGAAGAACGCTACGACGAAGCCAGACAGCAAAATACTATCGTCCTGGAGGACGAGCCTGAGAACCATGGAGCACTGGTCCTCATGGGCCTTATTGAAGCCCACGCTGGGAACTACGACAAGGCGTTGGAGATATTTACCAGTGTCCGCCAGATGGCTCCCGATAATTTTGACATAGTCCTTCAGATCGGGATCCTGCAGCGGCAGATGAAGATGTACCCTGAAGCCATCACCACCTTCCAGGAAGCCGCCCGGATATCCCCCAACAGGTACGAACCACACCTGAACCTTGCCGTCGCCTACGACATGAAGGACGAACTGGAGATGGCCGTTGAAAGCGCACAGGCCGCTCTGACCCTGGAGCCTGACCGCAGTAATATCCGTTCCTTTCTGGCTCAGCTTCTCATGAGAAAAAGCCAATATACAGAGGCCGAGGAGATCCTGCGGCAAGGTCTCGAAAAAACCCCGGACGACACCGCAATCCTCTATCAACTGGCCATCACATACGATCGCGACAACCAGTTTGACCTCGCAGTTGATATCCTCAAACGTATCATCGAGATCGATCCAGAGCATTACGACGCCATGAACTACCTGGGATATTCCTGGGCCGAGAAACTCATCAACCTGGAAGAATCCCTGGCTCTGGTAAAGAAAGCCTTGGAGATCCGGCCAGATGCTGCCTACATCATGGACAGTCTCGGGTGGGTTTACTACCGTTTGGAAAGGTATGAGGAAGCCCTGGAAATTCTGCTCAAGGCAGGCAAGGAAATGGAGGGCGACGCCACCGTTTTGGAGCACATTGGCGACACGTATGAAAAGCTGGGAAAGGTGGACCTTGCCATCAAATTCTGGTCACTGACCCTCAAAGCTGATCCTGGTAACGCCAGCGTTCTTGAAAAACTCAAGGATAAGGGGGCCATAGAGACTGCACCATGAGAAGATATTACTGGGGAGCTGTCATTGTCCTCCTGATGGCGTGGGGGACGGCCTGCGCACCGCGGCAGATCAAACCGGTGGCCGCAATTGATCCAGCGCCCCTGCTCGAAAAGATCGACACCCGTCAGATGGCGTTTGAACAAGGGCTCTCCGGGACTGTGGAGTTGGCCTTTTACGGTAAAAAACGCTTTAACGGGAAGATCTATATAGTGGCATATCCGGATGGCAGGTTTCGTCTGGAAGTCCCGGGTCCCTTCGGGGGCACTCTCCTTGTCATGGCAAGTGACAACCGGGAAATACTGGCTTTCTACCCTGGTGAGAGCAGAGCCTTCCGAAGCATGGTGGATGGCAAATCCATCAACCCCTACCTCCCCTTCCCTCTGCCGGTGGACCCGGCCATACTCCCGGCCATGCTCATGGGTGTATTTCCCGAAGGCGGTCACGCTACCGGAGCCGAGGCCCACCTCATGGATTCCGGTGAAAAGCAACTCTTGGCAGCAGCGGCAGATGGAGGGCTTCAGTATACTTATTATTTCGGGAAAGGCTCTGATAGCCGCCTACGTCAGGTCATGATCAGGGGAGAGGATATGGAGGTCTCAGTACGCACCTTCAGGGACAACGGTCACCTGCCACGGGATTTTACGATCACTATGACTGAAGGTATCCTTAAGGGAGAATGGGACTCAGTCGCGCCCTTTAAGGGTGATGGGGCAGCTCTCTGGCCTCGTCTTCCAGACTCCGTGGCGGTAACCGACCTGGAAGCATCTCCGTGATCCGCCTCCTCGCACCAGCAAAGATAAACCTGACTCTGCGAGTTCTCGGGCGCCGTGAGGACGGCTATCACGAGATCGAGAGCCTTGTGCAAAAAATCTCCCTCTATGATGGGATCACTCTGTCCGAAAGAGATGAACCGGGGATTCATCTGACCTGTTCCGACCCTTCCCTCCCCACCGGGCCTGACAACCTCGCCCACCTGGCAGCGCGGCTCATAATGGAAGACTCCCAAACCCGGGCAAAGGGGATATCGATCCACCTGGACAAAGCAATTCCCCACGGTGCCGGATTGGGCGGAGGCAGCAGTGACGCAGCGTCTGTTCTGATGGGTCTCAATACCCTCTGGAAGCTCTCCCGGACCCGCGAGGAACTGGCAGAGTTTGCCCAGGAGATCGGTTCGGACGTTCCTCTCTTCCTCCATCCATCCCCCTCACTGATCACCGGGAGGGGGGAGAAGATCGAACCATCACCCATTCTGATCAATGCAACATACGTAGTGGTTTTCCCTGGATTTTCCATCTCCACCCAGTGGGCCTATTCCAATTTCCGTTTGACAAAAGAACCTGATAAATATACGCTTTCCGGACTTTACAGGATCGAGAAAGAAGCACTGCCTCCGGACCACTGGCAAAGCCTTCTCGTAAACGACCTTGAGGAAGCAGTGACCACACGCCATCCCGAGATCGTCAGATGCAAAGA
>JALHUC010000266.1 GCA_022865845.1 bacterium
AACGTGACAACCGGCGCACGACACCCTCGCGTGGGGTGAATTTTGGGAAGAGACCGCCTCGGGCTCCATGACCTCGTGGCAAAGCTCTCCACAGAAGGTGAGAGATTCCGTGAAGTGATAGGCCTCGTAGGCAATTACTGTCAAAAAGAGAGCGGTAAAAGCCGCCCCCACAATGAAAACAAGGAACCTGGTTCTGTGACCAGGGAGGTTCAGGTCCAGGATCGGGAACTCGGGTATCTCAACGATCGCACTCTTCCGCCTGCGCTTGTGCTCATCCCACATTCCCCACGCCAGGAGGACAAAACCGGCCATGAAAAAGACCGGCATTATGAAAAACAGAAGGACGCCAAGATAAGGTGAATGGATGGCGGCCAGCATGTCGATAATGAGCAAGAGGGCAATAAGCAGAGCCGCCACGGCTGACATGGCGATACCCAGAT
Source organism: bacterium (assembly GCA_022865845.1). Taxonomy (GTDB): domain Bacteria; phylum BMS3Abin14; class BMS3Abin14; order BMS3Abin14; family BMS3Abin14; genus JALHUC01. The sequence goes on from JALHUC010000266.1 coordinate 441, forward strand.
AACTCATGGGGTTTCTCCACAAACCCCTCTCGATAATGTTCTTATCTTCAGTCATTAAAAAATCTCCCCTGTCATGTATTTTTGTTCACAAACAATCCTTTAACTCCCGATTCTTGCAACTCTGTCATTTCTCACAATAATCCGCGTTCGTCAAGCGCAAGGCACAGCAATCATGTTGAGCACTTATTCACATAATAAAAACACCGGTAAACCGGTGTTTTGTATATAGTTTTAACTAACAGGTGTGGGAAGTTAAGATCCAGTGCGTTCATTTCGCAACCACGCACACACACTTAGGTTTCTTTTTCCCCCACTCTCCCCCTCGCCCCTCTCCCTCTCCAGAGCGGCGCGGCAACCGCGCCGCCTAAAGTCTCCCTGCCTCCTCTTCCCTCAGCAGCTTGTACTCGATGGAGTCCACCAGAGCCTGCCAGGAGGCTTCAATGATGTTATCAGACACCCCAACCGTGGACCATTTACTCTCGCCGTCTCCGGATTCGATAATAACCCTTGTGGTAGCGGCAGTGCCCTTGTCCTCGGGCATGATCCGAACCTTGTAATCGAGCAGTCTAACCTGCTCTAGGACCGGATAGAATTTGGTCAGAGCCTTACGAAGAGCAGCGTTCATCGCATCGACAGGACCGTTGCCCACGGCGGCAGTGTGCTCCACATGATCCTCAACCTCAACCATGATTGTAGCCTCTGAAAGAGGCGGTTTGTCCCAATCCCTCTTCTCGTCGATGACCCTGAAACCCACAAGGCTAAAGAAACGCCTGTGACGGCCCAACGCTTTTTTAAGCAGAAGTTCGAAGGAGCCCTCGGCCGATTCGTAAAGAAAACCCCGGTTTTCCATTTCCTTGATCTGTTCGAGAACCTGGGTGATGGCCGGGTCCTTCACGTCCACCTCGACACCGAACTCCAGGGCCTTGAATATGACATTGCTGCGCCCTGAAAGATCGGATAGGAGAACCCGGGTCCGGTTCCCGACCCTGGATGGGTCGATGTGCTCGTATGTCTCCCTGTTCCTCTGCATGGCAGAAACGTGGACGCCGCCCTTGTGAGCGAATGCACTGCGCCCAACGAAAGCCTGCCGCGAATCAGGAATTACGTTGGCGATCTCGGCGATGGTACGAGACATCTCTCTGAGCCTTGCCAGGCGGTCACCATCCACACCACATTCAAACCCCTTTTTCAAAACGAGGGAGGGAATGATGGAACACAGGTTGGCGTTACCGCACCGTTCCCCCCAACCGTTGATGGTTCCCTGGACATGCCGCGCCCCCTCTTCCACCATGACCAGGCTGTTTGCCACAGCACACTCAGAGTCGTTGTGCATGTGGGCCCCGAGTTGGGCATCCGGCAGCCTTTCCTGAACCTGGTTGGTAATAGCCTTTATTTCTGAAGGCAGCGTCCCGCCGTTAGTGTCGCACAGGATGAGGCACTGGGCACCGCCCTGGTGTGCCGCTTCCAGGGTTTTGAGGGCATATTCAGGGTTATCCTTGAAACCGTCGAAAAAGTGCTCGGCATCGTAAAAGACGATCTCGGCATTTTCTTTCAGAAAGGAGATGGAATCGTTGATCATCTCCAGGTTCTCCTCCAGGGTGGTCCTCAGCGCTTCCTTGACGTGCAGATGCCAGCTCTTCCCGAAAATAGTGATCACATCGGACGCCTTGAGAAGTGCCAGGATCTGGGGATCGTCCGCGGCTTTGATGCCCTTTCGCCTGGTTGAGCCGAAAGCAGTAATCCTGGAATAGGAAAGAGACAGGTCCCTGGCCTGTTCGAAAAACTCGGCATCTTTGGGGTTAGAGCCCGGCCAGCCAGCCTCTATATAATCCATACCGAGTTCGTCCAGCCTGTGGGCAATAGCGATCTTGTCCATCAACTGAAGGCTTATCTCTTCGCCCTGTGTACCATCTCTCAGTGTCGTGTCGTAAAGTATTACCTGATCATTCTTTCCGTAACCCATGACTTTCCTGCCTTTCCAAAGCTCGAAGTCTTCTATCTGGCTTCTTCACTCAAACCAAATACCTTATGAAGAACCCGGACCGCAAGCTCGGTATATTTGCTCTCTATCACAACGGACACTTTGATCTCCGAGGTGCTGATCATCATGATGTTGATCCCCTCCGCTGCCAGGGCTTTGAACAACGTTGATGCGATCCCGGAATGGCTCCGCATCCCATTACCGACAATGGAGACCTTGGCAACACTGTCGTCCGTAACAATATTTTTCGCACCGATCTCCTTCCCGATAGGTCCTACAATTGCCAGGGCCTGGGCAAGATCGGTTTTTGGCACCGTAAAGGTGAGATCTGTGTGCTCATCGGTGCTGATATTCTGGATGATCATGTCCACATTAATGCTGGAATCAGCGATAGGGCCAAAGATCTTTGCCGCGATACCAGGCTTGTCCGGTACACCAAGAATGGATACCTTGGCCTCGTTCTTGTCGTAGGTCACACCGGAAACCACTACTCTTTCCATATCCTCATCCTCCTTTGTCACCCAGGTGCCTTCCGTTTCCGTGAAGGTGGACCTGACGTGCAGCGGAACATTGTATTTTTTAGCGAACTCCACCGATCTGATCTGGAGGACCTTTGCTCCCAGGCTGGCCATCTCGAGCATCTCATCGTAGCTGATCCTGGGTATTTTCCTCGCCTCCTGAACAATATTCGGGTCGGTGGTGTAGATCCCTTCAACGTCGGTGTAGATCTCACAGGAATCAGCCTTCAAAGCGGCGGCAAGGGCCACAGCCGAGGTGTCCGAACCACCTCTTCCCAGGGTAGTGATGTTACCGGTGTCGTCGATACCCTGGAACCCAGGCACCACGACCACTCTCCCCTTCTTCAGGTTGTCAAAGATCCTCTCGTTCTCGATACGGCTGATCCTGGCCTTGGCGTAAACGTTATCCGTGTGTATGGGGATCTGGAAGCCCATGAGAGATATCGCGTCCTGCCCCATTGTCTTTAAGGCCATGGAAAGAAGACCGATGGTCACCTGCTCCCCGGTGGAGACGACGACATCGTACTCCCTGGCGTCCGGCGGTTCCATCATCTGGTTGCAAAGATCCACAAGTTTGTTGGTTTCGCCCGCCATGGCCGATACGACCACAACAACGTCGTTACCCGCGTCCCGGGTTTTTTTGACTCGGGACGCCACATGTCTGCTTTTTTCGGTGGTCCCTACGGAAGTACCACCGTACTTCTGAACTACGAGCGCCATTTGTTCCCCTCTCTTTTACAGAAAAGACGCGGTGACGCGGCGAAGGGGGGACGCGGGGAAATTTCTTTTCACCCCGTGTCTCCGTGTCTCCGTGTCAGATGTTCTTCAGAGTTCCTTTCTGATGAACATGCCCATCAACTCATGTCCGTTCTTAATATGAATGCCAGTAGAGGCCGCAGAGGCTTCATCATAAGTCCCCCCGGAACCGCCTGAGATCCGGGAGTCATATATGGCAAAAGGCACCGGGTCCCCCGAATGGGTCTTGATCGCAACAGGGGTAGCGTGGTCAGGCAGGAGCAGGGCCCTGTGGGGCCCCAGCTCTTTCAGTCCCTCCAGGACCGGACCAACGACCCTGCTGTCAAAATCTTCCAGTGCCTTTATCTTGTCGTTGACCAAACCGCTGTGACCCGCCTCATCGGGAGCCTCGACGTGAAGATAAACGATATCCACATCCTGTAGCGCCTCAATTGCGGCCGAAGCCTTGCCCTCGTAATTGGTGTCAAGGTACCCGGTGGCGCCAGGCACTTTGATGACCTCAAAACCGATGGAAACCGCAAGTCCTCTCATAAGGTCAACAGCTGTGATCATGGCTCCATCAAGACCGTAGACATCACGGAAGTTCCTCATGCCCGGCTTTACACCCTGCCCCCACAGCCAGATGGCGTTCACCGGTTTTTTACCTTCGGACGCGCGCCTGGCGTTTACGGGATGCCGGGCAAGCAGCCCGACCGACCTCGTCATGAGATCCAGGATCCTTTCGGAGGCAGGGCCCCGCGGCCATCCGATCCCTATCCTTCCATCTGTCAGATCGTGGGGAGGACTCACCGTCAGATCCTGCAGTCCTTTCCTCCAGACCATGAGGTGACGGTAGGATACGCTCGGATGAAATTCGATCGTCTCTTCCCCGAGTTCCTTCGCGAGAGTCGAGACAATGCTCCCGGCTTCCTCATCACCGGGATGCCCTCCGGCGAAATCGACCATGATGAACTCAGGTTTAAGTTCTCCCGCCAGATCCGTGTCAAGGCCGTCAGAACCACTCCTGCCGAGAGTAACCAGGTTGCATCTGTACGCCACGTCTCCGGGACCAAGTTCCACACCCATGCCGGCGGCCTCGATGGGCGAACGCCCCGTGTAGACCGCCTTCGGGTCGTATCCAAGAACGGTGAGGTTGGCCACATCCGATCCAAGGGGCATCCCCTCAGGTAATGTCCTTACCATGCCCAGGACGCCTTCCGAGGCGATGCGATCCATATTGGGGGTCCGCGCCGCCATAAGGGGTGTTCGGCCGCCCAATTCATCCACCGGTCTGTCAGCCATGCCATCCCCGAGCAGGACGATATATTTGTCCCTTTCGCTCACTGGTCTTTCTCCTCGGAAAGTATCCTCATGTAGAAGCTCTTCCCCAGGGTCTCATCCATGGCATCAATGGCGGATAGTGCCTGGATCATTCTGGCATAGGAGGCTTCGTGGATGATCATTACAATTGGAACCCCGCCGCCATCTACCAGCTCGCGGCCTCTCTGGATCACCGAACTAATGCTGATCTCACTCTTTGCCAGCAGCCCGGAAATTTTGGACAGGACACCTGGACGATCTCTTGCTGTTACCCTGACGTAAAATTCACTCACGTTGTCCTGGGCAAGCTGTGAACTGTGCTGCCGGTCGGCCGGCCCCTGGCGGCTGCCCCCGACGGGGACCCTGCAAACGGCTCCAGAAAGGATGTCCCTCGAACAGGAAACGATATCGGCGACAACGGCGCTGCCTGTTGGAAGGGCACCGGCTCCCCGACCATAATACAATGATGGACCCAGGTTGTCGTCCTCTATGTAAACTGCGTTAAATACGTTATCCACTGAGGCAAGGGGATGTTTCTCAGGCACCAGAGCCGGGTGCACCCAGGCCTCCAACTCCCTATGCGAATTCCTGGTCGTA
>JALHUC010000267.1 GCA_022865845.1 bacterium
ATCAACAACGAAAAAGGGGCCGGATTGGGCAAGGACCACCTCTGGGACGGAAAGGTCAGGGTGTTCCAGGATGACGGTCAGACAGGCACCATATTCCTGGGCGAGGACAAGGTCAACATCACCCCGGTGGGGGAGGAGATGCGGATCTACATCGGAGACAGCCGTGATGTTTCCGTCACCCAGGTCAAAACGAAAGATCTGCGCATCAACCCCAGACCCTCAAGACACAAGATCGTCCTTTACGACACAGACGAGGAGATCCGCACCGAGGTGGAGAACTTCAAGGAGTCCCCCGTTTCCGTGGACCTTATCCAGCACATTCCGGGCGAATGGGAGATGGAAATGTCCAGCATGGAATACCAGAAGAGAGAGGCAAATACCCTGGTTTACAGTGTCAGTGTTCCGGCCAAGGGTAAAAAGGAGATCTCCTTTCACTACAACCGCCGTAATGTGCGGAACTAGGAGCGAGAGGTGATGATCATGAGAAAATCAGCGACTGCGATTTGTTTCATGCTGGCCCTGACACTCCTTCCTGATTCCTCCACCTGGGCCAAGGTGGACCTCGTTACCCTGCCATCGAGGGAGAAGGTCCAGATAACCATATACAACTCGGCGGACCTCACACTGGCTAGAGACATCCGTTCCCTGACCATGAGGAAGGGTCCCAACCGGCTCCAGTTCGCCTGGTCAGGGACGCTCATCGACCCCACCAGCCTTGAGATGCTGCCCCTCAGTCAGGCGCGTGAGATCCAGCTCCTCAGCCTGCAGTTCCCTCCAAGGGTCCAGGGATTGGGTATATGGAATATCGATTCCGATGTGGCCGGCAAGGTACCGTTCGAGATCACCTATTTCACCAGCGGCATTTCCTGGCAGGCGTATTACCTTGCCACGCTCACCCCTGATGAGGATGCCATGAAGCTTCAGGGTTACGTAAGGGTGACAAACAACAGCGGAGAAGATTACGACAACGCTGAGACGAGGCTCATCGTGGGCAAGGTCAACCTTCTGGATCGAATCGCGGACCTGGCGAGAAGGCGGGAGCCTTTTGGCAGGCCGGGGCCGGGAGTTCCAGCCCCCATGGTGGGAATGTCCGCTGATATGGCAATGCAGGAAGCGGCTCCTGCGATGTACGCCGCCAAGTCCGAACTGAAGCGAGCTCTCCCCAAGGATATCCGCAAGGAGGGCCTGTCGGAATATTTCCTGTACACCATCGAGGGAACCGAGGACATCGCCAACGGTTGGGGCAAGCGCCTCATCTCTTTCACGGCTCCCGAGGTGCCAGTAAAGAACCTGTACCGTTACGAGGAGGAGCGCTACGGTTCCTCTCCGGTGAGGTTTCTCTCTTTTGCCAACGACAAAAAGCACAATATGGGATCCGAGCCGATCCCCGGTGGATTGGTGAAGGTGTTCAGGGATACGGGGGACGATGGTTATCTGTCTTACGTCGGCGCCAGGGACACGAAGTACATCCCCAAGGGTGAGGAGGTGAACCTGAACCTTGGTCCGTCGGAGCGAGTATCGGTAAAACCGACGACCATGGACTACAGGACAGATAATTACGAATGGAAGGATGACCTTATCACCGGGTGGGACGAGCACCATACGGTGGAGGTCAAAGTTGCCAACTACCGGGCAATGGCGGTGAAGGTTGAGGTGAGGCGAAACTTCCCGGTCACAGCCTGGGAACTTGAAAACAACGGTGATCCTGGCCGCTACGAAAAGGTTGATGCGGATACGGTGCAGTATTCCCTGGATTTGGCCCCAAACGGACGGAAAACCATCACCTACGACGTAACCTGGCATATGGGGTCGCGGGGGAGCAAATAGAGCCCAAAGCCCAATGCCCAAAGTCCAAAGGTTAGGATCGATTGAGGAGCATTCTATCGAGTAATTGGCGCAGGGTCTGGTGGCTGGGAAAAGTAGGAACCATCCACCGTCGCTCCATGAGCTATGGTGTACAAGGAAGCCAGTAAGAAAAAAGCAAAAGGCCCGGTCTTCAGGACCGGGCCTTTTATTTTCAGAAAACAATACTTGTTATAATCTTTAAATAGCTTTTGCACTCACCGATCACCGATCACCGATCACCGATCACCGATCACCGATCACCGATCACTGCTCCTGTGCTCTGACACCAGGGATTTGCCCTGGGACCCTCACGGCTCTCTACCCGGCGCATATCCAAAAAGAGGATAAGCGGTTTTTCATCCCGGTCATGGACTATTTCAGCAAGAAAGAGCAGTTGGACATGGTGCACCGGTTCTGGGAATTGGACGAAAGGCTCATTCATCGAGTTTACGGGGACATAGTGAAACACTTCGAATGAAAGGTCAGGTTCGGAAATTGATTTTTTCAGTACACGTTCTTCTGCTATACTTTCCCTGACAACGGTGTCCGGGATTATACGGTACCTGCAGGGTGAACCGTTCCGGTCAGGAAAAATGGTCATCCTGGAATCTGGAGGGGAAAATGGCTGACGGAAAAGTAGGGATCAACCTCACACGCCACATCTACCAGAAACAGATGGAACACCCCGAGGCAACAGGCGAGCTGACCGGTATCCTGAACCAGGTCGCCTTTGCCGCCAAGATCGTCTCCCGGGAGGTCAACAAGGCCGGCCTGGTGGAGGTCCTCGGGCTCACTGGAATGGAGAACGTCCAGGGCGAAGAGGTCCAGAAGATGGATGATTTCGCCAACGAGGTGTTTCTGAACATCCTTGGTAAATCGGGCCACTTCTGCGCCATGGCCACCGAAGAGGAGGCCGAGGTCGTCACCGTTCCTGAGGGTTACAAGCGGGGCAACTACTCTATAGCCCTGGATCCGCTGGACGGGTCATCCAACATTGATGTCAACATCTCCATCGGTACTATCTTTTCCGTCCATCGCCGGGTCACCGAGGTCGAGGGCGAGTGCGAGCAGGACCTGATGCAGCCGGGCCGCAAGATCATTGCCGCGGGTTACGTCCTCTACGGAAGCAGCACCATGCTGGTGGTGAGTACGGGTAACGGTGTCCACGGGTTCACGCTGGACCCGTCTGTGGGCGAGTTCCTCCAGTCCCACACAGACATCCGGATACCAGATAAGGGGAATATCTACTCCATCAACGAGGGCAACTACCCTTACTGGACCACAGGTGTGCGTAAGTACATCGATTTTCTAAAGGAAAAGGACAAGGCGAGCGGAAGGCCCTACAGCGGGCGATACATCGGCTCCATGGTGGCTGATATGCACCGGACTTTGC
>JALHUC010000268.1 GCA_022865845.1 bacterium
ACTGTGCCGGAAATTTTCTTGGATAACACCTCCCTCGGAAGACAAAACCCGTTTATCCCCACCTTGTAAAGTCAAGGCAATGCAATTATAGCTCTACTTTTTTAAAGCGCTAGGGGGGGACAAATTATTTTTAATTATGTTGATACTTTTGTCATTGCGAGGCCCTGGTATTTACTGGCCGCGGCAATCTCGACCCAGGGCATTTAACAGGGATAAAGGGGATAAGAGCAGGCAAGAGGCAAGGGGCAATGGGCAATGGGAAGGGCAAGGCTATAGGCGATAGGCTATGGGGACACCCGCGCTTGTCATTGCGAGGAGTCACGCCATCGGCGTGATGACGCGGCAATCTCAGGCGAAGCAGCAGCTCCCTGAGGTCGCCCATGAGATCGCGTCGCACAGGACATGGCTCGCGATGACAAACCGACTGTCCAACTTGGAACCTGGAACATGGAACTCCGGCCGCTGGCCGGCGTCATTGCGAACCCCGGGCCTTTTTGCGGGCGCGGCAATCTCAGCCATACAGTTCGCGATGACACGAGAAACAAAACGTCAAGCCTCAAACTTCAAAGGTATTTAGAGAATCTCGTCCAGTCCAATATCAAATCTTATGCTGATCTTCCTCAGCTTGCGCAGGGCGGAAGATTCGATCTGCCGGATCCTCTCCCGGGTCACACCATACCGCTGACCAATGGACTCGAGAGTCTTGGGTTCACTATCGTCCAGCCCGAACCTGAGGATGATGATCTCTCTTTCGTTTTCCAGAAGTTCACTGAGCCAGTTATAAATGAGTGCCACCCGGCTCTCGTCCTCTACCTTTTCAGAGGGCATGACCGCCTTATCGTCCGGTATGAGATCCATGAGTTCCTGGTCATCATCCTGGCCAACGGGGGTTTCGATGGAAAAGGTCCTCCGGACAAGTTGGTAGATGTACTGGATCTTGTTCAGAGGCAGATCCAGGTGCTCCGCGATATCCTCCATCGTAGGATCCCGGCCCAGCTGCTGAAACAGTTTTCTCTCCGCCTTCAGAGTAGTGGTTATATCCTCGGAGACATGAACAGGGAGTCGTATGATGCGAGCCTGGTTGACGATGGAGCGCTCAACCGACTGTCGGATCCACCAGGTCGCGTAGGTAGAAAAGCGGAAACCTCTCTTGTAGTCGAACTTTTCCACGGCCCTGATAAGGCCCAGATTTCCCTCTTCGATCAGATCCAGCAAGGGAAGTCCTCGATTCATATACCTCTTGGCTATATTGACAACGAGCCGGAGGTTTGATTCGATCATGAGGCAGCGAGCGTCTTCTTCCCCTTCCCACACCCTCTTTGCCAGTTTCAGCTCTTCCTCTGCGGTGAGCAGTTTTGTACGACGAATCTCATCCAGGTAGATCCTGATGGGATCACGGCTTAAGGCGGTCCTTCCCGAGCCGCTTTTCGAGGCTGAAGAGGTGCCTTTTTCTTCCTCGTTTTTGGATCCGTTATCCCAGGTCATCTCCCTTACAGCTTGGGCAGGAACTTCATGGGATCTTCCGGTACACCCCTTCTTCGAACCTCGAAGTGGAGGTGGGGCCCTGTGGCCCGTCCGGTCTGCCCCACTCTTGCTACGGTCTGACCCTGCCCAACGCTGTCCCCCATCCTTACCAACAACGTTGAATTGTGCGCGTATACCGTGGAGAGGTCATTGGGATGTTTGATCACAACCACCTTCCCATACCCTCTCATACCGTTACCACTGTATGCAACCTTTCCGTCGGCCGCAGCGAGCACCTGCGTTCCCGTTGGCGCGGCAAGATCAAGCCCCTGATGAGGGCTGCCGCCTCTGGGACCGTAACCTGATGTTTTTCGGCCTCTGAGGGGCCAGATGAGGTCCACCATCCTTAACGAAGGCGCATCATCCTCAGGCATTGCCGGCTGCACTGTCAGAGCCCGGTCCACGCCCGGGACAAACAGAACCCTGCCAACCCGAAGGTCGGTCACATCCTCCACATCATTAACCCATTGAAGCGTCTCAAGGTCAACTCCATAAGTTCTGGAGATCCGCCAGAGGGTTTGACCCGCTTC
>JALHUC010000031.1 GCA_022865845.1 bacterium
GAGACACCGGAAGAGGATCTGGCGGCAGAGCTGGATGAGTTCGTCGTTCCTGAAACTCTGCCGCAGATCCCTGGCCTGATATCCGGCAAAGTTGTGGCCGTAGGTCTTCAAGCCCCCTTAATTGTTGAAATCACCGGCGGCTTTGTCCGTGCAGGGATCGATCTGCTGCTCCACGAAAACGGTGCTGATGCCCTGGTGAAAATACAGGAGCTTCGGCAGCAGGGTATTAACCCTTATCTGCTGACTGATCTGGAAGCCCCGGGCATCACAGACGGTAGAGCCTTTGGAGGTCTGGAGATTATTTCCACAATGTGGGATTTCGGGTTTCACCTGCCCGTGGGTCTTGTCTGCAGACGGGAGATTCGGGAGGTGCTGGGAGCCAAACTCCAGACTGTCACCGGCCTGACTGTTTTTCCTTCTTCCGAAGAGATCGATAAAAGCAGTGTTCAGCGAATTGTTGAAACGATAACCGGAGCCATGATCACTGTTCCAGAGCTCCAGGAAAAGATAGAAGAGGCCTCAACTTTAGAGATCTCAACTGTTCAGGTGTTAACTCCACAGGCATCGCAAGGGGACCAACACCCGGCTGCTGTCCCTGCGGAGGTTCCCGTCGATGAGACGCCGGACGTCCCACAGGAGGTCCACCGGAATGTTCAGCAGGATGTGCAAAAGGCTGAAGAGCCGGTGGATGATGGGGAGGAATATTACGACATCGAACAGGAGTTCAGCGATGAGTTGAGCGATATTGATCTCCCCCTGGACGACACCCAGCAAACCCAGGCGCCACCTCAGAAAGCTTCTTCAGATCCCTACATGGCCAGGCTCAGCTCATACGTTAATGAGCTGAACAGGCAGGATATAAGCGGGGAGATCACACTACTGGCTCTTCGTTTTGCCTCGGCCTTCACCAACAGGGCCATACTGTTTCTCATAAGAAAGGACGATATTAAGGGGCTGGGTCAGTTCGGGGTCGACCTGGGTAAGGACATTAATGCCGATAGTGTTGTACGTTCCCTGAACCTTCCGTTGGAGGAAAACTCCATATTCCAATGGGTAACGGAACACCGGCAGAGCTATAAAGGACCACCCACAGGTTCCAGTACAGAGTTAGCGCTTTTTGAAGCACTGGGCGGTAGTACGCCGGGCGAGATTTATTTGGGACCCATTGTGAGCATGGGGAAGGTGGCTGTCCTGCTGTACGGTGATGACTATCCACAGTGCGAAGGGTTGGAACCTACCCACACCCTCGATATTTTCTTGAGCCATGTGGGCCTCGCCCTGGACCGGGCTTTTCTGGAGATGAAGCTCAAATCCCAGAGATCCTAATGGAGGGATGGGAGAATGGCTAAAAAGATCCTTGTAGTTGAAGATTCCCCGATGACGCGATCCCTGATCGTCTCCGCCCTTGAGGAGGTGGGGGATTATACCATCATCGAGGCTGCCAATGGGTTTCAGGCGCTGAGAAAACTGCCCGAAGTGTCCCCCGATCTCGTTATCACCGACATCAATATGCCTGATATCAACGGGTTAGAGGTGGTCAGGTTCGTCAAACAAAGTGAGAACTTCAAACATATACCGGTGATCATTGTAACCACAGAGGGCCGGGACGTGGATAAAGAGCGTGGTTTGCGTCTGGGCGCGGATAAGTACCTCGTGAAACCGTTCCAACCCGCCCAGCTTCAGCAATTTGTTCAGGAACTCCTGGGTTAGTAGCGGAGGTTGAGTGGATCAGTCACTGAAAGATTTCGTCGCCGAGGCGGAAGACATTCTGGACAACCTGGACGAGTCCATCAGCCTGCTATTGGATATTGATCCGGACGACCATCGCAAGCCGGCTATCATAAACGCTGTTTTCAGGCACGCTCATTCCATCAAGGGTCTCTCGGGTATGTTCAATCTGGAAGGAATCTCCTCACTTTCACACAAGATGGAAAACCTTCTGGACTCTCTCAGGCTGGATAAGATCTCTCTCTCGGACCATGTGGTGGAGCTTCTGGGACAGGGTGTTCAGAACCTGGTGCGGATGGTGAGGGCCGTAAGTGACGGGCGTGGGGACGTATCTGTTGAGCTGGGTGATTACCTCAAGGAGCTGGAACAACTGGAGAAGGGTGAAGAGAAGACGCAGGACAATGACCTTTCCGCCTTCATCGGTGTCCCTTCCGGTATCACTGACGTACTGTCCGAATATGAGGAACACCGTTTCAGGGACAGTATAAAAAGGGGTATGCCCTTTTTCCGCGTGAGCTGCAGTTTTCCTCTGGATACTTTCGATGTCCAGCTGGAGGCACTGGGGTCCGCCATCAGAGAAATGGGCGAACTGCTCACAACACTGCCGGAAACGAACCTGAGTGGGGACGATAACATCGGGTTCACCCTGTATTTCACCTCCCGGGAGCCGGAAGGTGAGGTCATGAAAACGGTGGGGAGTGACGAGAGAACTTTGGAGTCGGTCCCTTACCTGGAAAAAACTCCTTCCGGACCTGGAAATCAGGTGATTGATACTGACACGCCGGCAAGGTTTGAGGAAGGTTCCTTCGAGGACGAGATAAGGGGTGTCAGTCAGACCGTTAGAGTGGATATAGGAAAACTTGATCACCTTATGAACCTCGTGGGGGAACTGGTCATCATGAAATCCGGTTTCGTCAATATCGCCCAACGTCTCAGGAACATGGGAGACACTATCCCAGGGGACCTCATGATGGACTTTGGGAAGAGTACAACCAACATGGAGAAGAAGCTCGTAGATCTCCGTGACGGAGTTATGGATATCAGGATGGTACCCATGGGACAACTTTATAACCGTCTCCAGAGGGTATCAAAAAAAATAGCGAAGGATCTGGGGAAAAAGGTGAACCTTCAGTTTGTGGGTCATGAAACAGAACTGGACAAGATGATCATGGAAGAAATGGTCTCCCCCCTGCTTCATATAGTGCGAAATTCTCTGGATCACGGGATCGAGGATGCCGAGGTTAGAAGATCCAAAGGGAAGCCAGATACAGGAAACATCAAGGTTTCAGCGTATCAGCAGGGGAACCATGTCATCCTCGAGGTGGAAGACGACGGTAAGGGCATCGACCTCGCGAAGATCAAAAAGGAAGCAATCAGGAGAGGTGATGTTAAAAAAGATGAGATCTTCACCGAAGACGATGTACTCGGTCTTCTTTTCAAACCCGGCTTTTCCACCAAGGAGGGTGTAACAGAGATCTCCGGCCGCGGAGTCGGGATGGACGTAGTCAGAAAAGAGCTGGAGAAGGTTGGCGGAGCGGTGGAAATTCGCACAACCGTTGATAAGGGGACCCGCGTGATCCTGACCCTGCCGATCACCCTGGCCATCCTTCAGGCGCTTCTCATCAGGAACGGAGACAGGATCTTCGCTATCCCCATGGGAGCTATTCAGGAAACCATCGAACTTACCGGAGAAGAGATCAAAACGATGCAGGGGCAGGAGGTGATAACCCTGCGTGACCGAACGCTGCCTCTGATCCGACTGGAGAGGATTTTCAGCCTCCCCGCTGTTACCGAGGGAAAATCCATCTATGTGGTGATTGTAGCTATGGCCAACAGGAGCATGGGGCTTGTGACCGGAGAGCTCATAGGCAAGCAAGATGTGGTCATAAAACCTCTGGGTGATTCTTTTTCCAAGAGCGTAGGTCTTGCCGGCGCAGCAGAGTTGGGCGATCAATCGACGATTCTCGTTCTGGATGTAGCCGGTCTTATGATGGAAGCTATCCGACTTGGTGCCATGGGCAAGAGGACTCATTAATGTACCTTGAACATTACGGTTTCAGCGTGAAGCCGTTTGATAAAACGCCAAACCCGGTGTTTTTTTATAAAAGCCCCATTCATGAGGAGGCTCTTGCGCGCCTTCAGTACGGGACGGAGGAGAAAGAATTCACTCTGTTGACGGGAGAGATCGGGACAGGTAAGACGCTCTTGAGCAGGGCCCTTATAGATGCCCTTCCGGAAAACTATCTCCCCATTTTGATCATCAATCCGCGCTTGTCTCCAAACCAGTTCCTGAAGACCGTTGCCGGGCGCCTTGGCATCGAATCTCCCTCCTATTTCAGGACCGATCTGCTTGACCAGATCAATGCTGCTCTCTACAGCTATTACGAGAAAGATATCTGCCCGGTGATCATCATCGATGAGGCGCAATTGATACCATCCAAGTCAACTTTTGATGAAATCAGGCTCCTGACGAACTTTCAACTTGATGATGCGAACCTTCTTTCCCTTGTCCTTATTGGGCAGCCGGAATTGCGGAAAAGGCTTAAACATGGATCCTATGAAGCGATCAGGCAGCGGATCGGGATCCGTTATCATCTCGGTCCTATAGGGCGTGAAGATACGGGAAGGTATATCTCTCACAGGCTGCTGACTGCCGGGGGTGATCGGGAGGTCATTAGCGAGGAAGCGGTGGACGTGATTTTCAGGTACTCAGGCGGTCTTCCGCGGGTCATCAACAACATTATGGCCAACGCCCTCCTGATGGGATTTTCAAAGGATCTTTCACAAATAGGCCCTGACATTATTTTGGATGTCGTCGAGGACCTCGATTTAGAGCCGGGCTCTTGACAGGGTCGCAAAAAGTCCATTATTGGCTTTTTGCTCTACGGAAAGCGAAAAGCGTGGTTTCCGCTTTCCTCACAAATCAATGGCATATGGTGCCAGTCATTGATTTGGGCGCTCTTTTGATAGGGTCGCAAAAAGTCCATTCGTGGCTTTTTGCTCCTCGGAAAGCGAAAAGCGTGGTTTCCGCTTTCCTTGGCGGGGCGCGTTGATGGCTTTTTACGAGTCCATCCATCCATCTCGCTAGCGGCGGGACTGGGGTGGGATCCATTTGCAAAGTGGCTTGAAGAGAATTTTTGTGAGGTTAACAGCGATTAAAGTCTGCGGGGAGATGGTGATGGATCTTGTAGAGATCAGGAAAAAGGCCAAGAGCAGGAAGCCAAAGAAAAAAACGGTAACGGAAAAACCTGATAATACTGTCGAGGAGGCAACACTGATAGAGAAACAGCCCGAGGTTGTTCCCTTGGAAGATGTGGGCTCTCCCGATCCAGTTGACCTGCCGGAGAAGATCGTAACCAGCGAGGAGGCTGTTCTCATGAATAGTGAAAAAGCAACCTCTGTTGTGGAGGTGGAAGAGATCCCCGCTACTCTTACCAGCCTGGACGATGTCTTCATGAGTCAGCGTGAGGAGGTAAAGGATGAGGAGGAAGAGCAACTTCAACTCCTGACCTTCAAACTGGGCGGGGAGGAGTATGCCCTCAATATAATGGACATAAAGGAAATAATCAGACCCAAGGTGGCGACCGAAGTGCCCAGAACACCTGACTTTATCCTGGGTATCTTTTCCCTGAGGGGTACGATCATTCCTGTGTTTGATGTGAGTTTGAGACTGGGTTTGCCTCGGGGTGAGAGAGGGTCGCAGAACAGGATTGTCGTCGTTAAGTCCAGGGAAAACTTTTTCGGACTTCATGTGGACAGCGTGGTACAGGTCCTTGATGTCCCACTCAGCAAGATCGAGCCACCGCCCGAGATCCTCGGTGGAGTGGAAGGAGAGTTCCTTCGAGGTATCGGACGGATCGATGACAGGCTGATCATCCTGTTAAACCTTGACATAGTCCTGAGACTGGACGATGGGGAGGGTTCCGGGAACCTGAAACTCCCGTCTGGTTGATGCACCCGGGTTCACATCTGTCTAGGAGCCTGCAGGAAAACTTCCTCAGTCTTTCAGGAGAATAAGATCTATGAGTTCAGTTTCACACACTGGACCTTCCAGCATTGTCGTCAAGTGCGAAGGTTGCGAAAAAGCCTACAAGATCCACCACGAAAAGCTCCCGTCCGGGATCAGTTCATTCCCCTGCCGCGCGTGCGGTACCATTATTCCCATACCGCAGGTCCAGGTGAAAAAAGTATTAAAACCAGGGGCCGAAAGGGTCCTGGTTGCTGTAGAAGAGGAGGAGCTGGGAAAGCTTATCCAACGGATCCTTGACGGCAGCGGTTACCAGGGACATCTGGCCTTTACAGGGAAAGAGGCTCTCAATGTTCTCAAAGACGGTGAGATGGACCTGCTTCTCATAAACGTTTATCTCCCGGACATGATGGGCTATGAACTGTTTGACAAAGTTTCAAGTGGAGAGTTTGGTCCGGAGATTCCTTCTATTCTGCTCTCGGCAGTCCATCATGGGGCACGTTACAAGAGAGCACCAACCTCACTTTACGGAGCTGACGACTATCTTGAGAGACATCATCTTTCGGACCTGCTTATTCCCAAGATTCGTCGGCTTCTCTCGCCGAGTGACGATATTCCCGTGAAGATCACCCCGGCAGATGTGCCTCCGCCCACAGACGACCAGGTTAAGGTTAGACGTGACCTGGAAACCATGGAAAATACGATCCAGCCCCCTGAAGACCACCAGATGGGTGCAGTCCAGCGGATGTGCAGGGTGATCGTGGGGGATATAGCTCTTTACAACGAGGATGTCATCTCCACAAAATCACCTGAGGCCCTGCTCGATGCCATAGCTTCCGATCTCAGAGAAGGGGAATCATTACTTATGAATAGGTTCCCCGAGATGGAGGATCAGCTTTCCCCTCTTTTAAAGGGAGAGATGCTTCGGCTGCTCATTTCGAGGGGTATCCGGATCTCCTAGAAGTCAGCCGGGGAACCTGCAAGACTTCCAGGAGCTGTTTTTTATAGAGATATAAAGGGTAATGGAACGCGATAATCACTGGTTGATTATTGTTTATTCAAAATAATGAGAATGAGTGTTTTCCGGCAAACTTCGATCACGCCGCCGGCGTGATCGAAGTATTGTGACACGCTGCTAGGAGGTCGAAATGGAGCCCGATAAAAGAAAGGCTCTCATCGCCCAACTTTCCTCACCTGAAGAGGAGGAGAGGCGTCTCGCTATGGAGGCGTTAAAGGGTGATCTCTCAGAATCCGACCTTGACTGGTTGACTCGCCCTCTGTCTGACGAGAGTTGGCGGGTTCGCAAGGAGAGCATAGAAGGGCTGTCCCAGCTTCCAGCAACCGCTCAGCTCGTTGCCACCCTGGTACCGTTGATGCGCCCTGAAATGGAACTGACCCTTCGTAATTCAGTTGTGGAGGTGTTGGAAAGGATCGGACATGAAGCGGCCACCTTACTTGTTGAGCACCTCAATGTAGAACAGACTGACGTCAGAAAGTTTCTCGTTGATATTCTCGGGAATATCGCCAATCCAGAGACCCTTCCCTCGCTTCTGGTCCTGCTGAAGGACCCTGATGACAACATCAAAGCCGCCGCCTCTGAAGCTCTGGCTGCCATTGGTGATCCATCCGTTTGCGAGGAACTTTTGAGGGCGATGGAGGGAGCTGATGACTGGGTCACCTACAGCATCCTTGGCTCTCTTGCCAAGTTAAGGTGCCGGGAGGCGTTGCCGGTTTTCTTCAGGTACCTGGGAAACCAGCTTCTTTCCAAGCCGGCCTTGAGCGGGATTGGAGCCATGGGAAGCATCCAGGACGGCATCAGATTGGTTGAAACAGTGCCGACCCTTGCAAAAGGGCCGGCCAAATCAGCATTCCTGGCAATTGGTTCCATCTATCGCAGAAATGTTTTAAATGAGGACATCGATACTGCCCGGGATCTCAGGGGCGCCGTCTCCGAGGCCTCAGCTGAAGTCATTCTAAAGTCTTTGATAGCCCAGTTGGATGTGTCGGATGTACTTGATGACCGCAAGGATATCCTCGCTGCCCTGGGGATGATCGGTTCGAAGCAGTCAACGGATCCCATCCTGAACCTTGTTGAGGATGATGCCCTTGCCTGGGATGTAGATCTGGCACTATTAACTCTGGGGAAAAAGGATGTCAGTCTTATAACAGGGCTTTTGAATCATCATGACCCTCTCGTCAGGCAAAGAGGTATCAGAACCCTGAAAACCCTGGGGAGTGTGGGGTCCCTGGATGTGCTATACGGACTTCTCGAAGATGAGAGCGGTCATGTCAGGAAAGATGCAGCCATGGCTGTATCCGTTCTTGGCGACAGCAGGTCTATTGAAAGACTGCTCCCGGTGCTTGAGGACGAGTACAGCGATGTCGCCCAATCGGCGGCTCACGCTCTTGTGGTTCTCGGCCAAAGGTCCCCCGGCGATCTTGCCGACAGGATCATCCCCATGCTTTCAAACGCTGCTTCATCCCTTTATACGCTCCTCATTATGATCCTCACAGAGGTACATGCTCCGGATTGGGAGGAGCTGTGTTTAAGGGCTGCCCAGAATACGGATCCTGAGGTGAGAGCGGCAGCTGTCAGCTGTCTGAAACGTTCCGATAGCTCCATGGCTATGGCAACAATCATCAACTCACTCACTGATGAAAATTCTCAGGTCCGTGTTCAGGCGGTTGTGACTCTGGAAGAGTTAAAGCACCCCGAGAGCATCGTTCCCCTGAAGGCGGCCATATACGATCAGGACCCCTGGGTCAGATCCGCAGCGGTCTCCGCCTTGAGCGTTCAACCGGCGGCCACCCCTGCTGACTTTGAGGAACTTCTCAAAGGTGAGGATCTGATGATGCAGACCTCCGCATTGGACGCACTGGGCCGGATGGCTGCTTCAGGTATAGAAGAGGCTCTGGGAATGCTCATTGAAAAGTTCGAGACAGGGTCTCTGGAGATTAAGCGGAGTATCTGCCGTCTCCTGGGCAAGGTTGATGATGACAGAGCGTTCCATCTGCTCAGGAAAGCTATGAATGATGGTGATCCAAGCATCCGGGTTTTTGCGGTCCACGCCCTTTCCCAGCGCCAGGAAGCCCAGGTACCGGATATCCTTCATGAGGCAGGGGAAAAAGATCCAGACAAACAGGTCCGCGAGGCGATCCGATCGGCCCTGGAGGGCCGTAAATAGATGTTGTTTGAAACCTCGGAGCGCATAGAGCTTACCGACGAGGAGTTCAGGCTTCTCGCTTCCTTCATTTATGAACATGCTGGCCTGTATTTCGACGAGCCCAGTAGATTCCTGCTGGAAAGCCGCCTCCAGAACCGTCTGAAAGAGCACCATTTCGAATCTTTTCTCAAATACTACCATTATCTTCTCTATCACCAGGATCGTATTTTTGAACTCAATGCGCTGGTGGATATCGTCACCACCAATGAAACCTATTTCTACCGGGAAAAAAACCAACTGGACGCCTTCGCGGAAGAGATCCTGCCGGAACTGGCCCAGCGCAATGGGAAGAAAAAGCGTCTCCGAATTTGGAGCGCGGGATGTTCTACCGGTGAGGAGCCTTACACGCTCGCGATCCTCTGCAGTGAATCGGGCCTGTTCGACGGTACATGGGAGGTGGACATAATCGGGACCGATATCAGTCAAAGGGTCCTTCAGACCGCAAGGAAGGCTGTTTTTTCCCAGTCATCCTTCAGGGCCACCGAAGAATATCCGCTAAATAAATATTTTAACAGAACTGAAGAGGGCAAATTTGCCCTTGATGAATCCATCCGGAAAATGGTCCATTTCGGCCATTTGAACCTGATGGATCATAAGATGATGGGCCTGATTCGCGAGTGTGATATCATCATGTGCCGGAACGTTATCATCTACTTCGACAAGAACGCCAAAGCAAAAGTTATCAACTCCTTTTTCAGAAAACTTGCGCCAGGAGGATACCTCCTGTTGGGTCATTCGGAATCACTTATGAACTTAACTACTGTTTTCAAACTCAAACATCTCACCAAGGTCATGGTCTACCAAAAGCCGGGGGAGGATATAGTTTGACGACCCGCGGCAGGGAAAAGAAGGGGCACCTCACTGTCCTCGTGGTAGATGACTCGGCTTACAACAGGAAAATGATCCGGGGAATGCTTACGGATATGGTTGAGGTGGATACGGTAGCGGCTGTCTCTGACGGGGAAGAGGCCATACGCACCGTCATGACGAATCCTCCGGATGTCATTACCCTCGATTTGAATATGCCCAGGATGGATGGATTTACCTTTCTGAGATGGTTGATGCGCAATAACCCCATCCCGGTGATCGTTGTGAGCGCTGAAGGAGGGGAAAAGAACGTGTTCAAGGCTCTGGACCTCGGGGCACTGGATTTCGTCGTTAAGCCGGTACGTTACGCTTCCGAACGTATTATGGGGATCCGGGATGAACTTCAGGAAAAAATCAGGGCTATCGCCGGGAAGGATATGGGGCAGTACCTGAACAGACTGAAATTGAAAAAGCCTGCGGCTAAACCGGTTTCTTCAAAAACTGTAAAAGCTACCGATATCCTGCCGGCAAAGGCCGGCATACTGGTGATCGGGGCATCCACAGGGGGGCCTTCGGCAGTGCAGAGGGTCCTGTCTGAACTCCCCGAGAATTATCCTTTCCCGGTGGTCGTGGTCCAGCACATGCCCCCGGTATTTACGCGTCAATTTGCCCTGAGACTGGACAGGAACACGGCTCTCAAGGGCATGGAAGCCGCCGATGGCGACAAGCTTGAGGCCGGAACTGTTCTTGTAGCTCCCGGCGGTCACCATATAGTTATTAGCGGGAAAATGGGCAGGGTGGTGGAGGTTGTGGAAAGGAAGCAAACAGACAGGTTTGTACCGTCAGTGAATATCACAATGTCCTCAGCGGCCGAGGTCTATGGCGAGAGGACGATAGGTGTGCTTCTTACAGGAATGGGCAACGATGGAGCCGATGGTCTTAACCGGATCAAGGAGGCGGGGGGGTATACGATCGCTGAATCGGAGGAGTCTGCAGTGGTATACGGCATGCCCAGAGCGGCTGTGCTAAAGGGTGCTGCCCAGGATGTGCTTCATCTGGACAAGATAGGTTCCCGGATAGTTGAACTGACCAGGGAAGTAACCGGGTTGAAAAATACAAGGAGCGGTGGTACTTAAGAAGCCATAACCTTATAATAATGTCTTATTGTATACTTGAGCTAACATATCAGTGGAGTAAATAATGAGTATTAAGGAAACATTGGACAAGGGTAAAAAGACAGAATATCTGGAGAAGGGGGAAGAGTTCCTCGAAATGTTCCGGAAGGGGCAGGAGTTTACTCAGGACCTCCTCAAGGAGAACGAGCGGCTGCGGTTTCAGGCCGTCCATCTTGAGGAAGAAATGAAGAAGAAGCTGGAAACCCCGGACACCGTTCAGGCAAGCTCAATGTCCCAGGATATGGTTGAAAAACTGGCACAATATGAGGTGAGGCTTGAGGGATTGAAATCCAAACTCAGCGAGGTCGAGGCTGAAAATATTGACTTTGCGCAACGCTACATCGATGTTGAGGAGCAGAACAACAACCTTGCGAACCTCTACGTAGCCAGTTTCCAGCTGCATTCCACACTTGACTACCAGGAAGTGCTCCAGATCATCCTTGAGATCATTATCAACCTCATCGGGGGGGAGGTCTTCGCTATCTACCTTCTGGATGAAAAGACGAAGACACTCAATCCGGAGGCTTCTGAAGGCATATCGATCTCAGCGATACCCCAGGTACTTCTGGGGGAAGGAATTGTTGGGCAGACGGTTTTGGCCAATGAGAGCTATTTCAATGAAAGTCCCTCAGAGGAGCTCAAGGAGTTATTTGAGGACCCTCTGGTCTGCATTCCCCTCACTATCCAGGACGATGTAATCGGAACCATTGTTCTTTATAGCCTGCTCCAGCAGAAGGTTACCTTTGCGCCGGTTGATTTTGAACTCTTCACCCTTCTTGCCGGGCACGCTGCGACAGCCATATTCAGTTCACGGCTTTTCACAGAATCGAAGAGAAAGCTGAGCACATACCAGGGGTTCCTGGACCTTTTAAGCCAATAGAGATAAAGTCCCGATACAAAGAAAGGCATCGTTACATGGCGTCTCTAACTTTCCTGATAATTGAAGATTCTCCTACCATGAGGCAGTTGATCCGCTTTGCTCTCAACAGGATCCCAGGGGCTGAGGTTATTGAGGCTTCTGATGGGGTAGATGGCCTGAAAAAGCTGTCTTCCAATCAGGTAGACTTGATCCTCTCAGATATCAATATGCCTATTATGGACGGACTCAAACTGGTAAGTCTTGTTCGATCCAACGAGGTATATAAAGATGTCCCCATCGTCATGATCACGACCGAAGGTGCCAAGGAAGATAAGGAAAGGGCCATGGCCCTGGGCGCTAACGCATATATCACTAAGCCCATACAGTCTACGGCACTCCTCTCAACGGTCAAGGAACTCCTTAAACTTTGACAGGGTCGCAAAAAGTCCATTATTGGCTTTTTGCTCCTCGGAAAGTGAAAAGTGTCATTTTCACTTTCCTTACAAATCAATGACTTACACCCGCAGTCATTGATTTGGGCGCCCATACGGGGCGCTTTGATGGA
>JALHUC010000269.1 GCA_022865845.1 bacterium
AGGGCAAGGGCTACAATGGGAAAGAGAAGAGTTGTATAGGCCGCTCGATCAGCACCGATCCTGCCAATGAGAGTCAGGTACATCCCGAAGGCAAATACAGAACCAAAAACAGCAAGATAGAGCAAAGAAGAAATGTACGGCACAGTGGCCTGGAAGGTGAACTCCTTACCGGTGAGCAGAGCCACTATGATCATGAAAGTAGTGCCATAGGTCATCCCCCAGGCGTTGGCCTGGACTACGGGGATCCCCCCCATCTGATTCCTGGCCGAGGTGATATTCCCCAGAGAAGCCGAAACCGTGGCCGCAAGACTCAGCAACAGTCCAAGCACACCTTTGTCCGACAGTTTGAAGGACACAAGCTCCGGCCAGAACACCAGTACGATCCCCGTTAGTCCGAGAACAGATCCAAGTACGACCTTTGGCCTGATAGGTGTACCAATGAAAAAGGCGCCGAAGAGGATGTTCCATATGACCATGGTTGAAAAAACCACTGCCACCAGCCCGCTGGCCAGATAGAGTTCTGCCACATAAAACAGCCAGTAGTTCAGCGCGAAAAGAAACACACCCATCAGAGCCATGAACAGGTGATCCCGTAAAGGGAAACGCATCCTCTTGCCGGAGGCAAGGCAATAGATCATCAGGATGACAGCAGCGATGGCAAAACGGTAGATGATAGAGACGAGGGGATCCACCTCCCCTAACTGGAACAGGATCGCGAACCAGGTGGTCCCCCAGATAAGTATGACGCCTGCGTAGAAGAGGAGGTTCATGAATGCAGGAGCCAGTATCCAGGAGCCAGGAGCCAGGAGGGAAACCAGGCGGCATTCGTGGTTTTTAAAACTTTGGACTTTGGACTTTGGACTTTGGACTCGAGGTTATCAACGCTCATGCGTTGATAACCTCGTAAACCCCCGGCAGATCCCTCCACATTCCAGCATGGTCCAGGCCGTAGCCCACCAGGAAACCATGGGGGATAGTAAACCCCAGGTAATCGACTTCGGGGGTATACTCCTGTCGTTCGGGTTTGTTAATGAGGGCCGCCAGTCGAACGGAGGCGGGGCCGCGCTGCTTCAACTCGTTCAGGTAGTGGTGCAGTGTACGACCAGTGTCGATAATATCCTCAACCACCACAATGTGCCTGCCCGCAATGGGGGTCGTGATGTCCTTCATAACCTTGATCCGCCCGCTGGACTGAGTCTCATCACCGTAGCTGGATATCTGGGCAAAATCGATCTCAACAGGTACCGACATGGCCCGTACCAGGTCCGCGAGAAAAATGAATGCCCCCTTCAGGACCCCCACAAATACAGGTGACTCCCCCATCAGGTCACGGCTGATCTCCACGGCCATCTCCTGGATCCTGTTCTCTATCTGGTCGGCCGTCAGTATCGGCCTGTAATTGTCCGGAATCGCCCTCATGATTTACTCCTGTCTATAGTAGGGTCGCAAAAAGTCCATTAGTGGCTTTTTGCTCCACGGAAAGCGAAAAGCGTGGTTTCCCCTTTCCTCACGAATCAATGACTTGATATCCCCTGTCATTGATTCGGGCGCCCCAGACGGGGGCGCGGTGACAGGGTCGCAAAAAGTCCATTATTGGCTTTTTGCTCCACGGAAAGCGAAAAGTGTCATTCCCGCTTTCCTCACGAATCAATGACTTAACATCAAACGTCTTTAATTAGGGCGCCCCAAACGGGGACGCGTTGATATCTGAGAAAAATCCTCATTATCGCGCACCAGCGATGTGGAATTTATAACCTTCATAAAAGGTTCCGGCAACCGGAAATATACTGAGAAACCTTCCGACTTGACGACTGAGCGACAGAGCGACTTGGCGAAAGGGAAAAAACAAAACACTTGAGCATGATTTAACAGGGATAAAGGGGATACAAGGGATAGAACAGGAAACCTTCGACCAGGCGACGAAGCGACTGGGCGATCTTTTGGAAAGGTAAATAGCGTGGAGGGCGAAGTCCCCGGGATCGCTTCTCTTATTCTGCAGCTCGCGATGACAAAAATGGAGGTGATCCTGGTTCGCGATGACTGGGCTCAACACGCTCTCCCCGTTGGACATTGGACATTGGACTATCCTTATC
>JALHUC010000270.1 GCA_022865845.1 bacterium
AAATCAGCCCCACCGGTCAAGAGGTTGTCAGGGTTTTTCTGGAAAAAGAACGGAACTGACCGGTCAGGGTCACCACCCATTTCGATGGTATGGGCGGCATAGTTGCGGCCGACACAGTAAACACGGCGAACGGGAAACCGTTCGTCGGAACCACGGATGGGCAGACTAGCCGGCGCTGCCGGTTCGATGATGTACTTGATCATTCTTGGCCTCCAATTCTCTATGTTTGATCGTTGCTCGTTTATGTTAAGGAAGCTCTGATTACTTCAGAGATTCCTTGATATTTAACGCTGCGCGGCGTAATACGCCACCTTTCTCTCCAGGTGGGAGAGAAACTCGGCAATGGTAAAAGAGATGCTGAACAGGACGATCAACACCGCCCAGAAGTGTTTCATCATGAACTGCCCTGAATAGAGCTCGAACAGCGCACCAAACCCGACGATGGAGATCAGTAGTTGACCGATGATGACACCCTTCACCCCACGGATGAATCCGATACGCACGCCGCTTAAAATCTCGGGAAGCGCCGCCCAGAAATAAACTTTTACAAAAGCATCCATTGGAGTGGCTCCGAAGGAACGCGCCATTTCTATCAGCGACCGGTTAATGTGCATGACGCCGGCACGCGAGTTCAGGACGATAATCCAGATCGCAAACATGGTCGTCGTCAGGATGATGGCTTTCATACCAAATCCGAATAGCACCATCATCACGGGCACCAATGCGGTCAGCGGTGCACTGAGAAACATATTCACCCACGGCAGCAGCAGCTCATCGATGAGACGACTCTTCCCCATCAGGATGCCAACCGGAATGCCAATTACGATGGCAAGGAAAGTGCCGGCAAAAAAAGCGTATCCGGTTTCCGTGAGCGCTTTTAAAAACACCCTGGACGTGCCGATCTCCATCAAGGTCGAAAAAATCGCTGACAGCGGCGGGAGAAAAAACGTCAATTTAAGTTGACCGGCGATTTCCCACAGGATCCCCCACAGGATCAACGACGTTAACGAGGGTAGCTGGTAACCAAAAATTTTCATTGTATTGCCTTATTCCACGTAGGTGCGAAGGGAAGCCCATATGCGGTCGACGATGTCGAGATACTCCGAGTCCCGCCGGATGCTATCGGCATCCTTGTGTCTGAACCCCTCCGGCCTGATGATTTCCGAAACGCGGCTCGGGCGAGGTAATAAAATGGCGACCTGGTCTGAGACATAGACAGCTTCCTCGATGGAATGGGTGACAAAGATGAACGTCTTGTTCTCATGCTTGACCAGGTTAAGCAGGTCTTCCTGAAATTTGCGCCGGGTCTGCTCATCCACGGCCGCGAACGGCTCATCCATCAGCAAAACCTGCGCATCGACGCTCAGAGCCCGGGCGAGCCCCACGCGTTGGCGCATGCCGCCCGACAATTGATGCGGATGCTTGTTCTCAAACCCTCTCAAACCGACATCGGTGATATATTTTTCGGCGATCGCCTCGCGTTCTGATTTGGCAACACCGCGCAGTTCCAGTCCGAATGCGACATTGCGCAATACAGTCGCCCAGGGTAACAGGGCAAAATCCTGAAACACAAAGGCGCGATCGGGCCCCGGGCCGGTAATGGGGTGACCATTGACCGTGATCTCACCGCTATCAGCAGACAAAAGTCCCGCTATGATCTTCAACAAGGTCGTTTTGCCGCATCCGGACGGGCCAAGGAGTGATGTGAGTTGTCCCCGCGGAAAGTCGAGGGACATGTCCCTTAAGGCCATGACATCGCCGTAGCTCTTGTAGACATCACGGACAGCCACCGCCTGATCGTTATCATTTGTTGTATTATGGCTCATCACTTACTTGTTACCTCTCATTGCTTACCTGTTACCTGTAGTTATTAATCAGAGGCATAAACGTGCTTTGCGCCTTTGAAGAGAAAATTCTCGATTCGTTCCAAAACGTTCAGGAAAATCACGGCCAGAAGGATGATCGACATGATCGCGGCATACATGCTGGGATAGTCGGCAATGGAACGGCTGTAGGTGATAATGTCGCCGACGCCCGTGGGGGTGATTTTCAGCTCGGCCAGTATGGCACCGATAAATCCTGCCGACACGCCGAGGCGCAATCCGGCAAATATAATGGGTGACGCGGCGGGAAGTATGATCTTAAAAATAACGTCTCGTCTCGTCCCCAGGAATGACTGGGCCATTTCAACAATTGATACAGGTGTATTGCGAACGGCACCGCCGGTGTTGAGGACGATCACCGGCATCGCCATGATAATAACCACGGCCACCTTCGATGTCAGACCGATACCATAGATCATGACCAGAAGCGGGATGAGCGCTGCCAGGGGCGCCGTCTGCATAACGACAAAGATTGGTGAGAGCAGCCAGTCGGACATGCGGCTGAGGCCTATCGCCAAACCGATCCCAACACCCACGAAAGAGGAAATCAAAACACCTACGACAAGGGGCTTGAGGGTTTCAAAATAAGCCACAAACATCGTGCCGTTCTTCAGGAGTGTCCAGAAGGCGGCTATCGTTTCAAGGAATGTCGGGAAGGCATAACTCACCGGAATTCTCCCGGCGATTTCCCATGATCCAAACACGATGCAAGCCGAAAGGAATGTTAACAGGTAGGAGCGATAGCGCATCATAAGTTGTTTACCTGGGGCGGAATAGTAAAAGTTTACCAGCAGCGGAATAGTAAAAAAAAGGCGCTGCAGGCAGTGGAGAAGGTTCCTCCACCACCGGCAGCACGACGGAAGGTTACTTCATTGCCCGATTCAGCGGGTCCATGTACCAGAAATCCTCGATCTTCAAACTGGCCGGGTCACCGGTAAGCTGCCCTGCCTTCGAATACCAATCCATATCAGCCAGGGCGGCCTTTTTGCCGCCACCGTTAGGATCGTACAGGCCGCCCGCGACGGCATCGGCATAAAATCCGTCCATCCCGGCGAGAACTTCTTTCGGCAGTTGTCCGATGGGACCGTCGGGGTTGGTTTCACGTCGAATGATGGTGGGATCCTTTATCATATCCTGGTAAACGCTTAAAAGGGCCTTGACAAAGATATCCACGTCATTGGCGTTGGCTTTGATCCAGTTGATATTGGCAAACAGGGCCTCATCGCTGGCATCGACTTCAAACATCGGAAGCACGTTGAATTTATCACCCGTCTGCTCGATGAGCTTGTTCTTGTTTGCGAGGTCGACGATGGTCAGGTCCGTCTGGCCTGCCATCAGCGCCACGATCCGGTTCTGTGAGCCGGGTACATAGGAGCGCTGGCCGAACTTGATGCCCACGCGGTCTTCGATCACATTGGCGATGGAGTCAGTGCCGCCGGCGCGCGAATGCAGCATGATCGGCGCACCGTTCAGATCCTTCAGTGACGAGTATTTTTTCGACGACACAGGGAAAAACTTTAACTTCGACAGCTGAAAGATGATCCGAACGGGAGCCTTGGATCTCTGCATTGCCGCATAAGGCGTACCGAAACCGATATCCATCTGGCCGCCCAGGACCGCCTGAATGGCCAACTCCTCGTCGGCGAAAGCCGTCCACTCGTAGTCAAGCCCCATAGCCTTGGCTCGGTCAAGCGCGAGGAAGAACGCGCCGACTTCATCGGATGGTGTTTCGGCTAATGCAATGCGTATCTTTGCGGCATGTGCGTTACCGGCGAACATCACCACCACCAGTAAAAGTGATGCAAACACCACACCAAATTGTTTGGAAAAAAATCTCATGATTTACCTCCTCCTTGGTTCCGGTTTTTCGCCCTGGCCGATCGATATATCCCGGTTTTGTCAGACCTGCGAATGTCCAACATTTGACCTTCAGCCGGCGAATGAGTCTTAAATACTTACGAATGAGTCTTAATACATAATAAAGGTTCTTGAATGCCCGGTTTTGATTCCCTACTTGTCAGGTAGGAGTATCCAGGGAGAGCGATAATACCTAACTTTCAACCAATTGTAAATTGGTTTTGCAATTTTAAATGATTGGTTAAAAAATTTTTACAGATTGGTTAAATATGTCATAATGGTTTATCCTTATCGAGTATTGGAGGTATGAGATCATGAAGGGCAGTGTAGAGAGCGCATTAACGCAACTGAAAGCCTGGCTCGCGCAGTCAGATTTACCATCCGCCGGCCGCTTGCCGCCTGAGCGTGAGCTATGCACACTGCTGGGTGTTTCACGAGGTGTATTGCGCAAAGCTCTGACGACGCTCGAACAAGATGGTGAACTTTGGCGGCAGGTCGGTAAAGGGACTTTCATCGGAGCTCGTTCCGTTGAAAAATCTTTGTCGATTTCCACCATTGCGGAAGGATCGAATCCACTCGAAGTCATGGAGGCGCGTTTGTTGATAGAGTCGATGCTGGCACGTGAAGCCACTGTCCATGCGACCGGGGCTCATCTTGCAGAAATGCGCAGCTGTACCCGTATCCAACGCGAGGCCAGAACATGGCGACAATATGAAAACGCCGACAACCGGCTTCACCGTACGGTAGCCGAAGCCACGGGAAATACGGTCCTGTTGGCCCTGTTTGACCAGTTAAATGCTATACGCCGGGCCATCGTCTGGGGCCGCCTACGCGATAAACCGGACCACCCGCCTGCCGATCACAAAAGCTTCGTGCAACACGAGGTCCTGGTGCGCGCTATCAGTGAACGCGATCAAGAGGGAGCGTACCAGGCCATGCACGATCACCTTATGACTGTGCAAGAGAAGCTGCTCGGGATTCGCTCTGCGGAAGGTCGGGAATTGTGAGTGAATGGGCCGGGAAATCAGCAATACACATGATTTTGAGTCGGTTATTGACAAATTCCCGCCCTGACACCCAGCCTGCCCCAGAAAACCTTCGGTACCGTACCGTGTCCATAAATATTGTTCAGATCTAATGGTTATTAACCAGCCCCGTGTCGGCTCACGGCACAGGCAGCAAGGACCTGACATCAGTTATGTATTGGCGGCAATGCCCCTCGAGGGTGCGGGCGCGACGGTAACGTCCGGCTGCCCATTTTCCACCAGTTTCCGCTTGATAAAGCCGCTGGTTATCATTTCGTCGATAAAAAGGTCCAGATACTGCTTGCCGATCCCTCGACTTATGGGAACGCCCATGGCCTGCCTGATCAGCATGAAATGGCCATCGATCAAACGGACCTCACGGTTGGATTCGGCGAACTGCTTCAGGCCGTACCTCACACCGGCGGCAGCTTCCAGCTTTTCCTCGAGGAAGAGGTCCACGGCTCCGGGAGTCGTCGGAGCACGGACGAGCTCAGCGTGCTGCAAGGTTCTGGCCAGGTAAAGGTCATAAGCGGCGTTGGCGCCGACGGCTATGCGAACGCCCGGCTGGTCGAGCTCCTCATTTTTCTGATAGGGCGAATTGCGCGGCACCACGTAGCTGCCCTCTATGACAACGTATGGCTCCGTAAAGGCGATCTCCAAGGCGCGTTGGGGGTCGATGGCCATGAAAGCGATGTCCCATTCGTCGTTCTTCAGAGCCTCAAAAACCTTTCCTGCAGCCTCGTAGATCACATATTCGAGGGGGAGGCCCAGGCGGGAGGCGAGCTCTTTGGCAAGCTCCACCGACACGCCCTTGGGTTCGCCGGTGGCGGGACTCCGCTGGACCAATACGGCATTGCCGAAGTTAATGGCTGTTCTCAGCGTCCCCCCGGGAGCAAGATCCTCGACGACCGCCTTAATGGAAAGTTCCGCGCTTTTCACGTTCATCATTTTCCCTCCCCGGGTTAAGGGCCGCCGCCAGGGTCCGTCGCTGGGACCTGACCTCCTGTTCTCGGTTTTTAAGTGCCCATGAATAGAACATTGAAGGCGTTTCACAAGTGTCTATCTGATGGCGATTAAAAGCAATTCCAAATTCCCCTTCGACAGGCTTGGGGACTTCTGGGGGTCAGAGGAGGCTATCGGCGTCAGAGTATTAATTTTAGCATTTTTGATTTTATTTGTTGGTAATTCAGCTTTCCCAACCGTTAACTGAAGAGGGCAATATCCTTACTCAAGGAAGGGATATGCTAAAATTCATACTCTGACACCAATGAACTCCCGGAAGTTCGCACTTACTGGGCGCAGGTACGGGAGATATTTTGATTGAAAAGAATCGTCTGCGGTTATATAAAAGCTATTCCTGCCGGATTCGGGGTTGAGTTCTGAGGCTACGTGGGGAACTCAGCTTGAAATCCATCTACCGATAAATAGACACTTGACTGGTACAAAAAATGGAAGAAGGATGCTCTATCTCTGGAAGAAGTTTCGTAAAAACAAGGTGGCTCTGTTCGGAGTCACTGTTGCTCTCCTGATCATCTTTACGGCTGTCTGCGCACCCTTGCTTTCCCCCTACGATCCCTATGAGCAGTTTTTTGAGGGACTCACGCTGGAGGGGTCGCCCCTTCCGCCTTCGGCCAAATTCTGGCTCGGCACCGATCTTCTCGGGC
Source organism: bacterium (assembly GCA_022865845.1). Taxonomy (GTDB): domain Bacteria; phylum BMS3Abin14; class BMS3Abin14; order BMS3Abin14; family BMS3Abin14; genus JALHUC01. The sequence goes on from JALHUC010000270.1 coordinate 6,430, forward strand.
GAGACCTCTTCTCCCGGCTTCTTTACGGAGCCAGGACTTCCCTCATCATCGGTGTCGTGGCCAACGGTGTCGCGGTGGGTATTGGGACCATTTTCGGAGTCATCGCCGGATACATGGGCGGGTTTCTGGGGTGGAGCATCATGCGTTTTACTGATCTGATGATGGCTTTTCCTGCCCTTCTGCTGGCCATTGCCCTCGCGGCCATTTTTTCGCCAAGTCTCTGGATCGTGGCCCTCGTCATCGCTCTGGTCAACTGGGTCTGGGTGGCCCGTGTCATTTACGCTCAGACGAGCTCTCTGGCCACCAGCGAGTTTATTGAGGCCATCCGCTCCCTGGGCGCCAGTTCGCCCAGGATCCTGTTCAGGCATATCCTTCCTCACCTCGTACCAACGATACTGGTCTGGAGCACCCTGGGAATCTCCACCACGGTGCTCCTGGAGGCGACCCTCTCCTTCCTGGGCATTGGTGTCAGGCCGCCAACCCCTTCCTGGGGCGGCATCATTTTCGAGAGCCAGTCCTACTTCCTTGACGCCCCATGGCTCGTGTTCTTCCCTGGCGTGGCCATCCTGCTGCTGGCCCTGTCGTTTAACCTCGTCGGCGACGCCCTGCGCGACATCCTGGATCCTACACAAAGAGGGCGCGGCTGATGCTCGCCTTTTTCCTCAAGAGACTGGGTGCCTCCGTCGGCATTATAATCGGCATTACGCTCATCACCTTTCTGCTCTCCTTCTACATCCCGGCTGATCCGGTCCGGATGCTGGCCGGCCGGAGCGCCTCCCAGCAAACGGTGGAAAATATACGCCACCAGCTCGGACTGGACAAGCCTCTGTATATCCAGTACTTCAAATACCTGGGTCGTCTGGCCCACGGTGACCTGGGCCGATCCTACAAGCAGAAGACGCAGGTCTCGGAACTCATATTCAGCAGACTGCCGGCGACCCTGTTGCTCATGGCCGGAGCCATATCCTTCGAGCTCATCATAGGCCTTCTCGCGGGGATCCTGGCGGCCACGAGGAGGGGGCAGAAGACCGACCACGCGGCGATGATCCTGTCCTTTGTGGGCGTTTCCGCGCCTCAGTTCGTCCTCGGCCTGCTGTTACTTTACACCTTCGCCTACAAGTTTCCTCTCTTTCCCCTGGGAGGATATGGGACCCTTGCCCATCTTATCCTCCCCGCGCTGACGCTTGGAATAACGGGAGGAGGCTGGTATTCCCGCATGATGCGTTCGAGCATGGTGGACGTTCTCATGCAGGATTACATCCGTACCGCCCGTGCAAAAGGGGTCAGTGAACACAAAGTGGTTCTCGTACACGGGCTCAGAAACGCTATACTGCCCATCATCACCATGGTGGGCCTGGACATAGGTTTTTTCATGAGCGGAGCTGTGGTCGTTGAGTCGGTCTTCGGTTGGCCGGGGATCGGACAACTGGCATGGCAGGCGATCCAGGTGATCGACATTCCTACTATCATGGGCGTAACCATGGTGGCGGCGCTTTGCATCGTTATCGGGAATTTCCTGGCTGATATGGTCATGCCCCTGGTTGATCCCAGGATCAGGCTGCGTTAGCCGCAACCAATTAAAAGGAGGAGAAAATGAAAAGGATCCTGATTTATCTACTGGCAAGTGTGTTTGTGCTGATGCTCCCCATGGGCAGCAGTGCCGATGCCATGAAGCAGGGCGGCACCATGACCGTCACCTACAAGGACGACGTGGTCACCCTCGATCCTGCCATCGGGTACGACTGGCAGAACTGGTCCATGATCAAGTCGCTGTTTTCCGGGCTCATGGATTACAAGCCGGGAACCACCGTACTTACCCCGGACCTGGCTGAGAGCTACACGATCTCCCCTGATGGCCTGGTGTACACTTTCAAACTCCGCCAAGGCGTCAAGTTCCACAACGGCCGCAAAATGGTGGCCGGCGACGTTAAGTACTCCATCGAACGGACCATCAACCCCAAGACCCAGAGCCCAGGACAGGGTTTTTACGGCATGATCAAGGGGTTCGATGAACTGGCCTCCGGCAAGGCGGATGTTCTTTCCGGGATCACAGCTGTTGACGATTACACCGTTCGGTTCGACCTGAGCAGGCCTGACGCCACCTTCCTGCACGTTCTCGGCCTGAACTTCGCCTTTGTCGTGCCCAAGGAGGCGGTGGATAAGTACGGTCAGGACTTTGGCAAGAACCCGGTAGGAACCGGCGCTTTCTCCCTTGAGGAGTGGAAACTGGGCCAGAGAGTGGTGTTCGCGAGGAACAAGACCTACCATCACTCCGGTATCCCCTTCCTCGACAAAGTCATTTTCGAGATCGGTCAGGAGCCCTCCGTGGCCCTCCTGCGCCTCCAGCGCGGTGAAGTGGACATCCTCGGCGACGGCATCCCCCCCGCAAGGTTCGTCCAGATCATGAAAGACGCCCAGTACAAGGATCTGGTCGTAGAGGGCGGACAGCTCCAGACGGGATACATCAGCATGAACGTCAAGATGAAGCCCTTCGACAACGTCAAGGTCCGCCAGGCTGTCAATATGGCTATCAACAAGCAGCGGATCGTCACCATCATCAACAACCGGGCCGTTGTAGCCAACCAGCCGCTTCCGCCCTCCATGCCCGGATACGACAAGGACTACAAGGGCTATCCCTTCGATCAGGAGAAAGCCAAAGCTCTCCTGGCCGAGGCCGGCTACACTGACGGGTTCGAGACTGAGCTTTATGTTATGAACGTAGATCCGAACCCCCGCATCGCTCAGGCCATTCAGCAGGACCTGGCCTCCATCGGCATCAAAGCCGAGATCAAGAACCAGAGTCAGGCGACTGTTATCGCCGCCGGCGGCGAGGCTGATCAGGCTCCCATGATCTGGTCCGGCGGTATGGCCTGGATCGCGGACTATCCTGATCCCTCCAACTTCTACGGCCCTATCCTCGGATGCGGCGGCGCGGTCACCGGCGGCTGGAATTGGGCCTGGTACTGCAACGACGATATCGAGAAGGCTGCTGTCAAGGCCGACTCCATGAGCAAGGCCGGAGACGAAGCCAAACGGATCGATCTGTGGCGCTCGACCTTCATCAAGATCATGGGCGATGCCCCGTGGGTTCCGATCTTTAACGAGCAGCGTTTTACCATGCACGCGGACAGGATCGGCGGCGACGACAGCTTTTTTGTCGACCCCGTTCACATCCCTGTAAACTACGAGAACGTTTATGCAAAAGATGCCCAGTAACCACAGTATTGGCGGAGACGATTATCATTTTGGTTGGGACAACTCCCTCGAGCCTGTCCTGACGGTCGCTCCGGGGGAAGTGGTCCAGTTCGACGCCATGGACGCCGGCGGTGGTCAGATCACCCCCCATTCGTCGCTGGCCGATGTCAGCGCTATCGATTTCGGCAGGGTGAACCCCGCTTACGGTCCGGTCTTTGTGGACGGCGCTGTGCCGGGTGACGCTCTGAAGATCACGATTCTGTCTACCGCGACCCAGGGGTGGGGCTGGACAGCCAACATTCCCGGGTTCGGCGTTCTGGCCGACCGGTTCACTGAACCGGCCCTTCACATCTGGAAGTTCGACGCCGAGGCAAAAGAGCCGGCGATTTTCGGGCCCGGGGGGTGTGTTCCCCTCAACCCGTTCCCAGGCATTCTGGGTCTCGCCCCGGCCCAGAGTGGTGTTCAAAGCGTGGTCAACCCGCGAAGGGTTGGCGGCAATATGGATACGCGGGATCTGACGGAAGGCACGGAGTTGCTCCTGCCGGTGGAAGTTCCGGGGGCTCTGTTCTCCTGCGGCGACGGACACGCCGCCCAGGGGGATGGAGAGGTCTGCGGGACCGCCATTGAGGCGCCGCTGAAAGTGGCGGTGAAGCTTGACCTGGTTAAAGGGGCGAATATCAGTTTTCCGCAGTTCACAACTCCGGGTCCGGTCAGCCGTCACTTTGACGGCAAGGGTTACCTTGTCACAACAGGTGTCGGTCCCGATCTCATGGAATCGGCCAGGAACGCTGTGGGCGACATGGTGGACCTCATCGCCTCACGGTACGGGATGGAGGAGGTCGAGGCCTATATGCTTTGCAGCGTGTGCGCCGACCTGAGGATCAGCGAGATCGTCGATGTTCCCAACTTCATCGTTTCTTACTACTTTCCGAGAATAGTCTTTGAGTAATAAAAGCGAAGTCCGGCCGGCTGTAAAGCCGGCCGGACTTGATAACGACGCGCTTCTCGAGGTCGAGGCCCTTTATGTGAGTTTTGCCAACGAGGACGGTGATCGGTTCCAGGTCCTCGAGGACGTTTCATTCAAGGTGCCCCGCGGGCAGACCATCGGCCTGGTGGGGGAGTCCGGCTGCGGCAAGAGTGTGTCGGCCATGAGCATCATGGGTCTCCTGCCATCGCCGCCGAGCTACGTCGATTCCGGGAGGATCCTGTTTGACGGCGTCGACCTCCTCACCCTGGACGATAACGGGAGGCGGAAGATCCGGGGCGATCGCATCGGCATGATCTTTCAGGAGCCGATGACGAGCCTCAACCCCACCTTTTCCGTCGACTTTCAACTGTCCGAAGTTTTCCGTATTCATCGGGGAATGACCAAGGCTCAGGCCTTTGAAAAGGGCGTGGATCTGCTCAGGATGATCGGTGTCAGCGCTCCCGAAATAAGGATGAGCCAGTATCCCCACCAGCTATCAGGCGGGCTCCGCCAGAGGATCATGATTGCCATGGCCCTGGCATGCCGTCCGGACCTGCTCATCGCTGATGAACCTACGACGGCCCTGGACGTCACCATTCAGGCTCAGATCCTGGACCTCCTGACCAAGTTACAGGAGGAGCTGGGTATGTCCATTCTCATGATCACCCACGACCTTGGGGTTGTGGCGGAGTTCTGCAGTGACGTCTACGTGATGTACGCGGGAAGGATCGTCGAGCACGCGCCGGTGAAGGCCCTGTTCGAAATGCCAGCACATCCCTACACGCGCGGCTTGCTTGCCTCCATCCCCAGGCTGGATGAGAAAAAGGAGTGGCTTCCTGCCATTCCTGGCATGGTCCCACCACCGGACCAGCGCAATGACGGCTGTTATTTTGCCGACCGTTGTGAACGGGCGATGGATGTCTGCCGCAAGGAAGCCCCTGCCCTTGAAACCGTGGCACCTGATCACCAAACAGCTTGCTGGTATCCATTCTCATGAGTAATTCAAACAAAAATATCCTGGAGGTCACAGATCTCAAAAAACACTTCCGTCTCAAGGGCGGGGCTCATGTGCAGGCTGTGGAAGGAGTCTCCTTTACCCTCAGAGAAGGCGAGACCCTCAGTATCGTTGGAGAGTCCGGCTGTGGTAAATCCACTATCGCCCGACTCATTACCCGGCTTCACGATCCGACGGCCGGGTCGATCCGGTTCATGGGGGTGGACCTGCTGGCTCTCGATCACGGGCAGATGAACGCCATGCGGCGGAACCTCCAACTCATCTTTCAGGATCCCTTCGCTTCCCTGGATTCGCGCAAGAAGGTCAGCTACGCTATCATGGAACCGCTGGTTATTCACAAGGTGGGTGACAGCAAGAGCAGGTGGGAAACCATGCAGCGGCTCCTTGAAACCGTGGGACTGGAGCCGGACGCGGCCAACCGCTATCCCCACGAATTTTCAGGGGGCCAGAGGCAGAGGATCGGCATCGCCAGGGCGATCGCTTTGGAGCCGAAACTCATCATCGCCGACGAACCGGTTTCCTCCCTTGATGTTTCCGTCCAGTCCCAGATGCTCAACCTGCTGGTCCAGCTGCGGCAGATGTTTGAACTGTCCTACATCTTCATCTCCCACGACCTGGCGGTGGTCAAGCACATCAGTGACAAGGTGGCTGTCATGTACCTGGGATGTTTCGTTGAGATGACCGATGTGGATACGCTCTTCGAGACCCCCCTCCACCCCTATACCCAATCGCTCCTGTCAGCCATTCCCAGGCCTGAAGTTGGCGAGCGCCCGGAACGTATCATCCTCGAGGGCGACGTGCCCGATCCCTCATCTCCCCCCAGCGGTTGCCGCTTCCACCCGAGATGCCCGAAAGCCATGAGCATTTGCTCCGAAACGGTCCCCGCTCTGAAGGACGTGGGGAACTCCAGGCACGTCCATCTGGTGAGCTGTCACCTCTGCGACTGATCGCCTTTTTCCGCCCCCATCGTTACCCGGACTCCGGAAGGGAGACCCCTTCGGACATCTGCCGGAAGATCGCCTGAAAAGTGATGACTCCCAGGATTATGGCTCCGCCGACCATCGCCCAGGGACCGGGAACCTCACCGATGGCCAGAAATGTCCACACGGGGTTCAGCAGTGGTTCCAGCAGCAGGATGAGGGCCGCCTCGATGGCCCTGACGTGGCGACTCGCGACGGAATAAAGGATGTAGGCGAGCCCGATCTGAACGACACCGAGAAGAACCAGGCCCAGTACCCCCTTAGGGTCGGGGACATCCTGTAGCATCCAGGGGAGGCAGATGACTCCAGCCAGAACGTTACCCAGAAAGAGGGATCCGTAAGGCGCCAGTTCCTTCTGGCGGCGGAAGAGGAGGAACACCCAACCGAAGGAAAAGCCGCTGGCGATAGCGGCCAGGTTCCCCCAGAAGCCGCTGAAGGTCAGCCGGTCCATGAAAAACAGGACGATCCCGCCCAATACGATGGAGATGGTCGCCCAGTCGGAACGGCGGACCCTTTCCTTTAAGAACCACGCGCTGAAAAGGGCGACCCAGGCTGGCGCGGTGTACTGGAGGAGGACGGCGTTGGCGGCCGTGGACATGCGGGTTGCCACCACGAAGGTGATCATGGTCGCGGCGTAAGCCAGGGCACCTGCTATCTGGTACGCGGACCACGTGAACTTCATCCTCGGGAATGCAGCCCACACGACGACGGCGGCGATGGAACTGCGCGCCCCTGCAATTGCCATGGGGTTCCAGTCGACCCATTTGATGAGCACTCCGCCCAGACTCCAGCAAAGAGCTGCCCCCAGGAGCAGCAGGATGGCATTTTTTCTTTTCATCGGTGTTCTTCCTGGTGCGGTTATCGGTTATCGGTGTCAAAGTAAGAATTTTAGAGACTGCGTGAGGTCCGACCCTAAGGATTACCCTTTGGCCTGCGGATTGCAAATGGTTTTGCATGGAAACGAAAAGGAAGATCCAAAGGTTTGAGGATCTGATTGTTTGGCTGAAGGCGATGTGTCTGGCCGAGGAGCTCTATAGGGTTACGAACCAGGGGGAGTTCGCGAAGGATTGGGGACTGAAAAACCAGATACAACGGGCGGTGGTTTCGATCCCGTCCAATATTGCCGAGGGATACGGACGTTTCAGCAACAAGGACTTCAAACACTTCTTGGCTATTGCAAATGGGTCCGCCAACGAATTGAGGACTCAAGTACAGCTGGCTGCCAACATCGGATATATCGATCGAGAGATAGCTGCTCAGTTGGTGGAAAAGTGTGTTGAAGTGAGCAAAATGCTTAAAGGGTTAAGAGCGAAGATCAGTGCCTGGTTCCTAGTCCTAGTTCCAAGTCTAGGTACCAGGCACCAGGTTCTAGGAACTGCTTCCCAGCCACAATTCCCGGCCTGACCCCCATGGCCTTCCATTCTATTTGGCCCTCCTTTTGCACTAATCGGTGCATGAATAATATCCTGAATAGTAATATGCGTATCGCAATATCGCGATTGACCGTTTATGCTGAATTTGCGATAATCCAGAGAGCCAAGGCACCGGATGCCTGAGACGAATGTTGTCCTGTTCGCTGAGGCTGACGGCACCTGCCCGCTTCTACAGTTGCTGGATGGATTGCCGTCCAAGGTCCAGGACAAGTGCATCGTCAGGGTGGAACGGCTTGCTGAAATGGGTCATGAATTGAGGCGGCCTGAGGCTGATTTCTTGAAGGACGGCATCTACGAATTGAGAGCCAGTCATCATGGAATACATTATCGGATATTATATTTCTTCTACGGTGGGACCGCTGTGATCTCTCATGGGTTGGTCAAGGAAAAGGCGGTGCCGTCACGTGAGATCGAACTTGCGATTAGCCGCAAGGCCATTTATGCGGATGATCCCGAAAAACACACCTACAGGGAGTGATGAGATTGGCTAAAAAGAAAACAGATAATGCAGTCAAGATCCTCCACGACCGCTACATCGGCGATGATGAGAAGCGAAAAGCATCTCTGGAAGAGGAGCGCCTCAACGCCCAGGTGGCCCGGACGATCCACCAGATGAGGATGGAGTCGGGGCTCACGCAGAAGCAGCTTGCGTACCTCATCGGAACAACCCAATCGGTTATCAGCAGACTGGAGGACGCGGACTACGAGGGGCATTCCCTGTCCATGGTAAGCAGGATAGCAGAGGCGCTGGGAAGAGAAGTGAGGGTGGAACTGGTAAAGACGGGATAGTAATAGTAGAGAATAATGGTAATAGTAATAGGGCGGCCTTCGGGCCGTCTTTGTTTTCAGACCTTCGCCGTCATTCCGGACGTCACTCCGCAGGCGTGACGATCCGGAATCCAGTCGGTATGGCAAGCCAGGTAAATCCAATCCCTGGTAAACCTTTGAGATTTGAGATTCGCCTTATAGCGGCAAAAGCTTTGCCAACGGTCAATTGAAGAGAGTAATATCCTCACTCCGGGAAGGGATACGCTAAAATTCATACTCTGACACCAATGAACCAGGCAGCAGAAATACACCTGACTCAACGGTTTGCCACAGCGGGATAGAAGAGGAGTGATATTCATGAGACGGGTTTTTGCTATGATTCTTCTGTGTGGAGGCCTGACGGCCCTGGTAGCGCTGCTTGGATCCTGTGGCGGCGGAGGTTCAGGCCCCGCCCACTCCGGGTCGGGCGTTTTCACCGACAGCGGCCAGCTGCTGGGCTCCTCCGTCACCCGGTCGGTGACCTTGGGCGATCTCGACGGGGACGGCGACCTTGACCTTGTGATGGGTACGGCGGGGCCGAACCTGGTATGGGAGAACACAGGAGCGGGTTCTTTCTCGGATACGGGCCAGCTGTTGGGGGATTACAGCACCCGCCAGGTCGTCCTGGGTGACCTTGACGGGGACAAGGACCTGGATCTGGTGAGCGGTAACACACTGGTCATCCAGGGTGTCGACGCGCCGTGCATGGCCTGGGAGAACAACGGTGCAGGGGTATTCACCACAATCGGTCAGGCGGCCAGAGGTTCTCTGACGGAATCGGTCGCCTTGGGCGACCTGGACGGGGATAAGGATCCGGATATGGTGGAGGGCAATTACAACGGAGGGAACCGCATCTGGATGAACAACGGAGCGGGGGCCTTCAGCGAAATGGAACAGTGGCTGGGACTGGGGGATACCATGTCGGTGGTTCTGGGCGATCTGGACCGGGATGGTGACCTGGACGTGGTCATCGGCAATCACGGGTCTAACCGCATCTGGATGAACGATGGAAAGGCTTACTTCAACAGCGGCCAGAGCCTGGGCAGCGGCCAGACCTACTCTGTTGCCCTGGGCGACCTTGATGGCGATGGGGACCTGGACCTTGTGGAAGGCAATTTGTACGGGCCGGACACGGCCTGGAAAAATAACGGCTCGGGAGTTTTCACCGATACCGGTCAGTTGCTGGGTTCGACCGACACCAACTCCGTGGCCCTCGCGGACCTTGACGGTGACGGCGACCTCGACTTGGTGGCCGGCAGCGATGGACCAAATCTGGTGTATGAAAATATGGGAGGGGGTCTCTTTACCGACACCGGCCAGTCCCTGGGTTCCTCGATCACGGATTCCATTGCCCTGGGCGATATTGACGGCGACGGGGATCCAGACATCATCGCCGGCAACCGGAACGGGCCTGACAGGGTTTATATCAATTTGAACCGGTAGGGTGCTGCAGGATGGCCCGGGCCGCGGAGGCCAGCCTGGATCCTGGATCGCTTGTCCTCCGCAGCTTTGCCGGAGCCGTCGACGAAGTGGGCTGGGGGTCAGGGCGGGAATTTAGCAATTTATGACGTAGTCACTTGGTTTTGCAGATGATCTTGCTTATGGCTGACCTGCTGAGATAAAGGAACGCCGCTACATCGGACTGAGTGTATGCGTAAAGCTTGAAGG
>JALHUC010000271.1 GCA_022865845.1 bacterium
GGGGCTGATCTCCGCAGAACCTGATCCCCACCCCACCTGCACTCAGGTCCATAAGAGTGTACGGGTCACCTCCGCTTGCAGCCAGGGCGCTGTCGGATGCTTTGAAACGGGGATCTTTTCTTTTTTCGTCCCAATTCATAATAATAGGATATTGGGTTTAGGGTCTAAAGTGTCGGACTTCGCTAGACACTAGAAACCAGATACCAGAAACTGGCGCTTTCGAGCGCCTAATTCTCAATACCCTTAAACAGCTCCAGGGCGCTCAACTGCTCAGCGGTGGGGTTCAGGAACTCCAGACCGAGCCTGCGTTCCGAAATATAACTGAAAACGGCAACTCTTCCCACAGTCTCATCCCTTACTTTCCTGCATCGGACCTGGTCTATAATGACGCTTTTAGTGGCGTTCAGAAGGTCCACGACCATCTCCTCCGGCAGCTCTTCTGATCCCTTATATCTGACTCCAATGCCGCTATCGCTAACATCGACAACCTGCGCGGGACCATTGAAACCAACCATAAAGGTCATTTCTGAAGCAGGATACCTGTTGTGTCTCCGTTTCTCCTCCATTCTGCATCTCCCCTGGTAAGGATTGTGTCTATGTGTCTACGTGTCCAGGTGTCAATGTGCTTAGATACTTAGTAGATACCTGGATACTTAGATACGCTCTACGCACCTACTGATCGTCCTCAATTGGCAGCCGGTACTGCTCCGCTTTTTCACCCGATTGCCCCGTCGCCCATTTATCGCGCCGGATCTTGCCCCTTCAGTCCTCTCCCTCCTGGATCAGTGCGACGGAAACAACCTTTTCCTCCGCATCGGACATGTCGATGAGCTTGACCCCCTGGCTGGACCGGGAATAGACCGAAATCCCCGCCACCGGAATACGTATAAGCCGCCCCTTGTTGGTGATGACCATTATCTCTTCCTCGCTGCCAACTTGCAAGGTCCCTACCAGGTTGCCGATCTTGTCTGATACCTTGACCGCCCTGACACCTTTCCCCCCACGTCCGATAGGGTTGTACTCCTTCATGGGGGTTCTTTTGCCATAACCACGTTCCGTAACAGTGAGCAAATAGGCAGCATCATTGACGACCTCCATACCCACCACATTGTCCCCCTTGCCAAGCCTAATGCCTCTGACGCCCCTGGCACTTCTGCCCATAGGTCTTGCGTCCGTTTCCTTGAAGCGAATTCCCTGCCCATGGTTGGAGGTAAGCAAGAGATGGCGACTGCCGTCGGTCAGGGCCGAGGCGATGAGCCGATCCCCTTCGTCCAATCCCAACGCAATGATGCCTCCTGCCCTCGGGTGGGAATAGGATTTAAGCGATGTCTTTTTGATCACACCCCTCTCGGTACCCATGACTATGAAGTGGTCGTCGGTGAATTCACGCACCGGCAGGAAAGCTGTAACCTCCTCGCCACCACCCAGGTTGAGAAGGTTGATGATGGCCTTGCCCCTGGCAGCCCTGCCCATCTGGGGAAGTTCGTGCACCTTCATCCAGTGAACACGCCCTTGGTCGGTGAAATAAAGAATATAACTGTGTGTCGAAGCCACAAAGATGTGCTCTGCGAAATCCTCGGCCCTCATGGACATGCCGGCCAGCCCTTTGCCCCCACGATGCTGTGACCGGTAAAGAGAGAGGGAGGTGCGCTTGACATAGCCTGCATGGGAAACGGTAACCAGCACCTCCTCGTCAACGATGAGATCCTCCAAAGACATTTCATGGGTGTCCAGTATGATCTCGGTGCGCCTGTCGTCCCCGTATCTATCCCTGATCTCTTTGAGTTCCTCAACGATGACCACGTACAGTTTTTTCTCGTCTGAGAGAATCCCCTTGAGCCGGCTGATCTCGGCAAGGACATCTTTTAACTCCTGCTCTATTTTCTCCCGCTCCAAACCGGTCAGGCGGGACAACCGCATTTCCAGAATGGCGTTAGCCTGGAGTTCGGTCAGCCCGAAGCGGCCCATGAGACCTTCCCGTGCGGTGGGCACATCCTTGGACTTCCTGATCAACTCGACCACCGCGTCGATATTGTCCAGGGCTATCTTCAAGCCCTCCAGAATATGGGCACGCTGCTCAGCCCTGGTGAGCAGGAAGCGGGTTCTTCGGGTAACGACCTCAACCCTGAAATCGATAAAATGGCCCAGGACCTGCTTTAAAGTGAAGGTCACCGGCTGGTTGCGGTGTATGGCCAGCAGCTGGACACCGAAAGTGGTCTTCATCTGGGTCTGGGCGTAAAGCTGGTTCAGGAGGATCTCGGCGCCCTCTTCCTGCTTGAGTTCGATGACGATGCGCATCCCATCTCGATCCGATTCGTCCCTGAGGTCTGAGATCCCGTCGATCTTTTTCTCTTTGACTAATTCTGCAATCTTCTCAATGAGCCTGGCCTTGTTGACCTGGTAAGGCAGCTCTGTGACCACGATGGCAGATTTTCCCTTTTGGTGGCGCTCGATAACAGTGCGGGCACGTATCTGTATAGACCCCCGCCCCTTACTGTAGGCATCCCGGACGCCCTGAATCCCGTAAATGAACCCCCCCGTGGGGAAGTCCGGCGCCGGCAGCACCGCCATGAGCTCCTCTACTGAAACCTCCGGCTTATCGATGAGCAGGAAACAGGCGTTGATGACTTCAACCAGGTTATGGGGCGGGATGTTGGTGGCCATTCCCACTGCGATCCCGGAAGAGCCGTTTACGAGAAGGTTGGGAAACCCCGCGGGCAGTACGAGGGGCTCGGTAAGGGTGTCGTCATAGTTGGGCCCGTACTCCACTGTATCCTTTTCCAGGTCCTCCATGAGTTCGCTGGCCAGCCTCTTCATGCGGCTCTCTGTATACCGCATGGCCGCAGCCGAATCCCCATCCACCGACCCGAAGTTGCCCTGGCCGTCTATCAGGGGATAGCGAAGGGAGAAGTCCTGGGCCATGCGTACGATGGTGTCGTAGGCTGCCTGATCTCCGTGGGGATGGTATTTACCGATAACATCACCGACGATACGGGCCGATTTTTTATGGGCCTTGTTGTAAACGTTTCCAAGGTCCTGCATGGCGTACAATATGCGGCGGTGAACCGGCTTGAGTCCATCACGCACATCGGGAAGAGCCCTTCCCACGATAACGCTCATGGCGTAATCGAGGTACGAGGTCTTCATCTCGTCTTCGATGTTAATGTTCTCTATAGGTGCGTTGGTGGTGTTGATCAGGTCGCTCATTTATTGTCTCGCCTCGATTTAGAATGTAGCATGTGGAATGTAGAACGTAGAATAAAAGCTTTGCTATCAAAAAGACCTGTATTCTTTTTGCCTAGCGCCCCTTCTCTGGCAGAGATAGATTTAATTTGAACCCTTCCACATTCTATGTTCTGCATTCTACATTCTGCCTCTACACATCAAGATTTCTCACATTAAGCGCGTTGCGCTCTATAAACTCCCGCCGGGGCTCTACAACATCCCCCATGAGGGTGTTGAAGATGTCGTCGGCCTCCACGGCGTCCTCCACGGTGACCTTCTTAAGGGCTCTTTTCTCCGGATTCATGGTGGTCTCCCACAGCTGCCCCGGGTTCATCTCTCCAAGGCCTTTATACCGCTGAAAGCTTGCCCCTTTCCGCCCCCGCTCCAGAACAAACTCTACCAACTCACCGATCCGTCTGGTCCTGAGGAGTTCTGTTTCTTCGGGTCGGGTCCCTGCTTTGGTTTTCGCTTTGGGCTTGGGCTTGGTTTGAGTTGGGATCTTCTCTGCTTCAGCTATTAATTCCTCGCTCTCAGCATCCGGCTCCGGATCTTTCGGTGCACCGTTGCTTAAAAGAACCATCTCGCTACCCAGGATCTTGAGACCCCTGGCCAGTCGCAGCATCTCCTGGTAGCTGGGGCGCGTCATGAGGTCCGGCCCCACCGTCGTACTCCATCGGGATCCGTTCTTCCTTGTATTTACTACAGCCACCCACCCGGAGTGCTCTTCGTCCTCAACAAGCTGAACCTCCATGGGTTCCACTTCCGGGTACACCTCCTTAAGGTAGGTGACGACGTTCTCCATTTTCCTGCCCAGAGTGGTGCGGTCCTTGAGAACCTTTCGATCCACACCCTCCAGCGCAAGACCCAGAACAAGACGAGGATCGAAGCGTCTTCTTTCAAGCCGGTTCATCATCTCAACGAACCTGGTGGCGTTCCCGAACATTAAGGCAAATCTCGATGATTCGAACTTTTCCTTCAGTCCAGGCGCATATAGTGAAAGGTCACGAACCCCCTGCTGTGCCAGGAAACCGTTGAGTTCATCTTCATTCTGAAGATACTGCTCCACCTTCCCTTTCTTGATCCTGTACAGGGGCGGCTGGGCGATATAAAGGAACCCTCGCTCAACAAGTTTAGGCATTTTTCTATAGAAAAAAGTGAGAAGCAGTGTGCGGATATGAGAACCGTCTACGTCGGCATCAGTCATAATAATGACCTTGTGGTACCGGAGCTTCTCCAGATCAAGATCCTCTCCAAACCCGGTGCCCAGGGCGGTGATGATGGTCCGGATCTCCTGATTGGACAACATCTTGTCGTCCCTGGCCTTTTCCACGTTGAGGATCTTGCCGCGAAGAGGCAGTATCGCCTGGGTACGCCTGTCACGACCCTGTTTGGCGGAACCGCCTGCCGAATCGCCCTCCACCAGGAAGAGTTCGGCCTGGGCAGGGTCTTTGGCCTGACAGTCGGCAAGCTTTCCAGGAAGGTTTGCCACATCCAGGGCACCCTTGCGGCGGGTCAGCTCCTTTGCCCTCCTGGCTGCCTCACGGGCTCTGGCAGCTTCGGTGGCCTTGGTCACAATCTTTCGGCCAACTGCCGGATTTTCCTCGAGGAAAGCACCCAGCATCTCGTTGACCATAACCTCAACAACGCCCTTGATCTCGCTGTTGCCCAGCTTGGTTTTGGTCTGTCCTTCGAACTGGGGATCCGGGAGCTTGACCGAGATCACGGCGGCAAGCCCTTCACGAATATCGTCCCCGGAAAGTCCTACCGAGATGCTCTTGAGAAGGTTATTTGACACGGCGTACTGATTCACAGTGCGGGTCATGGCAGCTTTGAACCCAACCATGTGGCTCCCGCCCTCGTGGGTGTTGATATTATTGGCGTAGGAAAAGATGCTCTCGCTGTAGCTGTCGTTATATTGAAAGGCAATATCAACAACGATGTCGCCCTTTTCCCCCTGAATGTGGACCGGTTTGCGGTGAATGGGTGTGCGGTTCCGATTCAGGTACTCCACAAACTGTTCAATTCCGCCCTTGTACTGGAATTCGTTCTTTTTGTCGGCCCTCTCATCCTCAATAGTGATCTTGATCCCGGCGTTGAGAAAAGATAGCTCTCTCAGGCGCTGGGAGAGGATATCAAAAGAGAATTCATCGATTTCGAAGATCTCCGAATCGGGCAGAAATGTTATCTTCGTACCCCGCTTCCTGGTCTTTCCCACAACCTCCAGCTTTGCTTCCGCTTTCCCCCGTATATAGTTCTGGGCGTAAACCTTCCCGTCTCTCCAGATCTCCAGCTCAAGCTTTGAAGAGAGAGCGTTGACCACTGAGACACCCACGCCATGGAGCCCACCGGATACCTTGTAGGCGCTGTTTTCGAATTTTCCGCCCGCGTGGAGCGTCGTCATGACCACCTCTGCGGCCGATTTTTTCATCTTCTTGTGCATATCCACCGGAATACCGCGGCCGTTGTCTTCCACGATGACGCTGTTATCAGCCCGAATTGTAACCACTATGTTGTCACAATAGCCCCCCATCGCTTCGTCAATGCTGTTGTCCACAACTTCGTAGACCAGATGATGAAGACCTTCGGTGGAGGTGTTGCCGATATACATGGACGGTCTTTTACGAACGGCTTCAAGGCCTTCCATGACCTTAATTTTTTCAGCGGTATACTGTTCTTTTGGAGCCGCGGTCTTTTTGCCGGTTGTTTTACTTGAAGTGCCGGCAGCGGGCTTCCCGGGGGTTGCCTCTTTACCGGTCTTTGTGTTTTTCTCGCTCAAGGGCGAATTCCTCCAAATTTCAGTAATCGGTAATCAGTCTTCGGTGATCGGTAAAATCTTTATAGCAGCCGGCCAACAGTTACTAATGAACGATCCAATCATTTCTGCGGTTTCAACAGGCCCTCTTCAACCATCCAGACCTTGCCCTCTTCAGCCGGCAGAAACATATACTCCTCGCCGGTGGTAGAGATGAAGCACTGGGCCTGGGTTCCTCTTATAATGCTCCCAAGGGCCTTCCTCTTCGTTTCATCCAGTTCCGATGCCACGTCATCGAGCAGGATCAGCGGCCACGTGCCGATCATCCGGTGAAAGATGACAGCCAGGGCCAACTTGAACGCAAGGACTGCACTTCTTTTTTGTCCCTGAGAGCCGTACCGGGCGAGGTCTGTGTTCGGGTTCTCTTTACCCAGGGTAAAAATGATATTATCCCGATGCGGTCCCGCCAGGGTGTGCCCGTTTCTGGCCTCCCTCTCGGCAAGGCCAGACAGGCTTGTGAGGATGCTGTTCTCTATGGACCTGCCGCCCTGTGCCGGTCCCGTGAAGGGGTCCTCTTTCCCCGCGGCAGGATCTTCCTGGCTCCCACCTCCTGCATCGGTTCCCCTGTGGGAGGCGATGTAGGTAAGGCCAAGCCCCTTGCCCAGCCCGAGCCGCTCACCCAGCTCTTCCATTACCGGATGCAGATCCCTTATGAGCTGTTGCCGCCGTTCCACCAGAATCGCGCCGGAAGAAGCAAGAGCTTGGTTCCAGCTCTTGAGCTCCGCTGGCGATGCCCTGCCTCTTCTGAGAAGGGCGTTTCTCTGGCGCAGCACCAGGAGATATCTCCTGTACTCCGTTACATAGTGGGGTGTGACCTCGAAAACCGAACGATCAATCACCCTGCGCCGCCACGAGGGAGAACCACCTACAAGACCTACATCTTCAGGAATGAAGTGAACGATCTTCAGGGCCTGCAGGTATTCTTCAGGAGAGTTTACCTTTTGTTCATCCAGGAACTGGGTGCGCCCCTTGCGTGTCAGGGCAAAGGCAAGCGTTCTCTCCATCCCTTCTGAGGCAACGCCTCCCGAGACACGGCACATGCTTTCGCCGTGCCCTATCATCTCGGTTCTTCCCGCTGCCCGGAAGGAGCGCAAGCTCCCAAGGTAGCCCACAGCTTCCAGGAAGTTGGTCTTCCCTTGTCCATTCCGACCGAGGAGCAGGTTGTAGCGGGGATGCAACTGCACTTTTTGCCGCCCCATGTTCCGGAAGCGGTCCAGATCCACCCACTGCAGCCTCATGATCAGATGCGCATAGGCATGATGACCGCTAGATAGTCTACTTCCCCCTTCTGGGAAACAACACAGGGGCTGAGTTCGTCCTTCAATCCGAATTCAATAAGTTCTGAATCCATTGATGTCAGAGTGTCGAGCATATAGCGCGCGTTAAATGTGACCTCAATATCGTCACCGGAGTATTTAATGGGAACTGCCTCGGTGGCCGTTCCGAGGTCCGGGTTGTTAATGTGGATCGTTACGTTGCCTCCCCCGAAGTTGAATTTTATCGCCCTGGAGCGTTCCGAGGACAGGAGGGACACGCGTCGTATGGCGTGTATCATGGCCTCCCTGTCGATCTCCGCTACGTGGGTCCTGTCTTCAGGAACCACCTGGTGATAGTTCGGAAAAGACATGTCAATAAGACGTGTGGTCAAAACGATGGAGTCTTTTCTGAAAACCCCATGCTGCTTCTGGAAGTCCACCTCAATCGTCTCGTTTTCTCCCTCCTCAAGAAGTTTTCGTACCTCGTTGAGAGATTTTCTCGGAATAACAACGCTTTCACCGGGTCGGATGTTTCCTTCAGCTGCTTTTTCCACAAGAGCCAACCGGTGACCATCTGTGGCCACAAGTCGTAGAACTCCGCTGCCGTCCTTCTCCTCCATTTCGAAGAGAATCCCTGTCAGGTTATAGCGTGTTTCATCAGTAGAGGCAGCATAAATGGTTTTCTTGATCATATCCTTGAAGTTGCCGGCATTCAGTGTAAGGAAATTACCCTCTTCGTAGGTGGGAAGGTTCGGATAGTCCTGTGCTGGAAGACCTTTCAGCTCAAAAGAGGAACTCCCGCAGGTGATCTCTGAAAGATTGTCCTCTTTTACCTGGACAGTCAGGACCGCTTCAGCGGGAAGCTCTTTGATAATCTCGAAAAGTTTTCTGGCTGAAAGGGTAATTGATCCCTGACTCTTGATAGATGCATCCACATAACCGCTGATGCCTACTTCCATGTCGGTAGCAAGTATTTTGAGTCTGTCATCTGTTCCATCGATGAGGACATTACTCAAAATGGGGACTGTGTTTTTCCGTTCAACTATATTCTGAACGCGGGACAACCCCTGAAGGAAATCCTCCCTGTTGACTGAAAAGGTCAGCACCTTCAACCCTCCTGTTCTCGGGCGGCAGCCCGTTTGGGACGAATATTTTAGTGGTTCTGAAAGTGTCCTCTCTCGATAACCTCGCCAAAAATCTCTTTTGGCCATTTTGCGAGGCGGTCACGTCTTGCCGTGATCCCCCGCCAGTCACGCCGATGGCGGGACTGATTGATGGATTTATTCGAGTCCATCAATATTCACTGTTGGGCGCTGTGGTTATCTGAAAAGACACACCTACACTGGTTTTCTGGCTTACTATTGCCTGAAAATATAACGGAAAATAAAATATACTCCGTCGCATTTTACACGAACGGTGTACCGTAAAGCAACACTTAACACTTTAATTTTATTTATATAAAAAGATAGTAATAGGAGTAGTAGGCCCTGGGGATTGTGTGGAAATCTTCGTAATGTCCTGATTAATGTACAAAAAGCAAGGGGCTTGTGTTGTGGAGTTGTTCGGGGAAGAATCCGGTTGTTCCACAGCTTAAAATGCCAAGAGAGAAATCCACAGGTTTGTAGACAGGGTTGGGAACAGGGTGTGGGGATAACACGTGAGTCCGTACGTGAGTAAAGCGTGCGTGCGAGATATTATTTTTATTTTCCCACTTACGCTATTACGCACCCACCCATGCACGTGATTAACTGTGGTTATTCCCCTCCAGTTCCTTGATAAGGCGGTCAAGGGTATCTTGAAAGTCCTGGTTGTTCTTGGCCATATTATCAACTTTGTGGATGGCGTGAAGAACTGTGGAGTGATCCCGGCCTCCGAAATGACGACCGATCTCCGGGAGAGAAAGGTTTGTCA
>JALHUC010000272.1 GCA_022865845.1 bacterium
CATCCATATACAAATAGTTAACCCCGAAAGCCCAGGGGAAAGAGAAAAGCCACAAGGGAATGCTGAACATGAAGGCAGCCATCCCTGTTTCCCGGACCCCCTCGGACCATTCCAGGACCCCCGGCGGGGATGGATTTAAACCGCTGAACAGGTAATACAAGAATATAAGTAGAACCGGGAGCATCCCGCCGGTCAGAACAGTTTGCAGAAACAGTTTCGAGTTCACCTTCCGGACATTCCCCCACCAGCGTTTTTTTATCCTCACCACCCCGGCAAGGCAAACCAGACTCATCAGAAGAGCGCTCAAAATAACGGAAAGGTATAAAGGCAGGTCAGCTTTGTAGGAAAAGATAAGCGCCAGACAGAGCACAGGCAGCAGAACGGAAAAAAGAAATATGACGGCAATACGTCTGTTCATCAATTCACTCTTTAACGATAAACCGTGCATGCGTAGTTGCATGAATGTGTAATTGCATAACTACCCTTGATCTTACCCACACACTCATTTACGCTCCACTCATTCACAGGATTTTCCAGGCTACTGGCTCCTGTTTCCTGACTCCTGCCCTTCCTCATACTCCTCCATCACCTCTTCAGCTATCTCCCGGAAGTAAGGTGATGGACAGAATCGGATGAACCCGTTAAGGATCCAAAGCGCCTGGACGCGGTTTCCCTGACCCATATCGGAAGCAGCGCTGGTGAGGGTTACTTCCAACCTCTCAGCCCAGATCAGCTTCGTTTCGTACAGCTCCTGAACCACCTTTACAAACCGGTTTTCGGACAACACTCTCTCAAGGTTCATTCCCTCCTTAAGCACCCAGGAAACTTGCCTTATTGCCTCGATGTTATCACTTGTGAAGTGACCAAGAAGCTCCTCTGTCTCAAACTCGCCGAGACGATCAAGGAGTCCAAAGAGCTCTGCTGTTTTTTCGTCGGGTAAATGCATGGAATTAATATCAGGTTCCGGGTTTCGGGTTTCGGGTTTCAGGTTCAAGAACCTGGGATCAAGGTTCAAGGGTCAAGGTTCCAAGACTCAGGGTCCAACTCTTGATCTTCTCCTGCGTTCTGTGTCCTGCGTTCTGCATTCTGTCTCTCAGTCGACCATAATAAACGCATATCTGTTCATTTTCTCATCATAACTCTTCAACACCTGGATGGGCAAACTGTACTTTCTCACAGTCTCATAAACATCCACTCCAAGTGCTCGCTTCGTTCAGGTTCCGTGTTCCGAGTTCCGGGTTTTACCCCGATACTCCGATACAGGGTCTTCTCCCCCTCCCCCACTCTCTACACTCTACACTCTACACTTTACACACTTCACCGTGAACCCGACCAATCACCGACCTTGCGCAGCCCTGCCCCCAGAGGTATCACCCCCACAAGAAGGGAAATAACACCGGCCCCTATCAACCCGAAAATGGCATCACCGCTTGTCAGTGCTGAAAGACCCATCCGGCTGGCGAAAAGCCTGTAAACCGGGGCAGCAAGGAATACCACCATGAACCCGATATAGCCGAGACTCAGGATCATCGATGCAACTCCAGCAGGTGAAGCCGGGATCTGAGCCTCGTTCTCGAAATCGAACCTTGGGTACATGGCCCCCATGCCCAGGCTCAATCCGGTCAAGGCCAGCGCCATGGTCAATGAGGCGACTGAACTCAGCACCATCATACCGCCCCGCACACCCATAACCAGGTTTGTAGTAATTGTGAGTGTCAAGGCAACCAGGCATAAAGGCAGTGCCGCGAAAAGGTACTTGGCCACAAAGAACCGTTTCATGGAAACCGGAGAGGAAAGTGTTATCCATAGAGCCTGTCCTTCGAGGCTGACGGAAGGGAAAACAAACCGCACACAAAGGGCTGATAAGACAAACCCGCTTATGGCAAGGTTAAGGAAAGCTACCAGGTTCCTGTAAAACATCCCCCCAATTGGAAAAGTGTAGGCATTGTAAACGTAAAGTACAACAAGGGCTCCCAGTAGAAAAAGCTGAGTCCAGCGGGAAGGATCGCGAGCAAAAAGCAGGATATCTTTTGTTATATAGGACCCGGTGACCGGATGATACCGGTTCATGATGCGCTCAACCAGGGTAATATTCTTCCTCATTTTATTAACTCGCCCCTCGTCCACGGCAGCCAGGCTGTTGCGATAGAAACACCTGAATACTGCGTAAAAAAGGAGGATCGTGAGAGCGGCGGCAATGAGGAGGGCAAGGATGTTGTTCCAGTAAACCTTCCCTGCACCTTCCGTACTCAGACTGACCACCGCCCTGGTTGCCCAGCTGGTAGGCATGAAAGAAAATTCAGGGACAGTCATGGCCTTTACAAAATCCATGACCTGCTCTGTGGGAACGTCCATAAAAAGGCGTTCCGGGCGGCTCATCCGAAAAAGCATGATGATCATTGCCGCCACTGCCAGACTGATGAAGCTCACCGCCTGGTTGACCCGGGACGCTGGCAGGAGTTTCATAAGAAGCATCCCCAGTGTGGAGCCCAGAACTACGGGAATCGTCACCAGCAGGAAAAACGCCGGCGCCCACCCTGCGATGAAACCCCATCCCAACCCCAGCCTGCCGGCATAGGCAAAGAACGGTGGTGATCCGAAGATGAGGATCATCCATGAACTCTGAATAAATACCAGTGTGAACCGCTGCAGAATGAAAGCTGTGGGTGAAACGGGGGAGGTCACAAGGAAAGGTATCTCACGGCTCATATAAAAGCCGGAGATGGCCGAAGACATGCTGGACAGGGTAAGGAGACCAAAAAAGGATAAAAACAGCATATGGATGAGCTGTTGAAGCAGGAAGGGGGCCAGGAACTCCAGTTTCTCCTGGATGGCGGCGATGAGACGGGTGAAAAAAATGTGGTCAA
The DNA here is from genome assembly GCA_022865845.1 of bacterium. Taxonomy (GTDB): domain Bacteria; phylum BMS3Abin14; class BMS3Abin14; order BMS3Abin14; family BMS3Abin14; genus JALHUC01. The sequence continues at coordinate 2,868 of JALHUC010000272.1, forward strand.
GCTTGGTGAACACCAGACCCAGCAGCAGGACGCCAAGGACCCAGAGCAGATCCTTCCTTTTGCCGAAACGAAAGTGGTTGACGAACTGTCTCAACCTGTATCCAGCCAGCAGGCCGGAAGATCTTGTGAAGCCAACTATTGAGCCCATAATAAATTCAATTCCAGATTCCAGACTTCAGATTCAAAATTGATTTGTGAACCCTGAAAGGTGAATGGATTAATCCGCAAGCCCTCACAATTAATTGTTCACTCATTACTGTTCACTGCTCGATCCAGTTTGAAGTTTGAGGTTTGAAGTTGCGATACTGCTATCCTTGTTTTTTCTTTGGACTTTGGACTTTGGACTTTGGACTCTCTTCGGCGGATGAACTGTCGAAGAGTTCCTTTCCTTCCCCTTCGCTCTCAATTGTAAGCCGCAGAAAGATCTCTTCCAGATGGGATCCTGGAACGCGTATCTGCTGCCCAAGTTCCTCAACACTCCCCAGGGCGGTTACGCTTCCGTGGTGAATAATCCCGATCCTGTCGCAAACCGCCTCTGCGGTGGAAAGCTCGTGGGTCGTTAAAAAGATGGTCATTCCTTCCCGAGCCAGATCCCTGAACAGTTTCCTTACCTTCCGGG
>JALHUC010000032.1 GCA_022865845.1 bacterium
CGAGTTGTTCCACTGTCGTGATCACTGCATGGATATGTGCAGTGATCACGTCAGGGAAACCAGCTTGGGTCGTTTTGTCTGTCTGGAATGCGAGAAGCTCGTTCATAAATTCATGCACAACGGTAGTGAGTGGGTGGAAGCGTAAGAGCAGGTCCTAGACCTAGACCTGGTGCCTGGTAAGACCTTTCTAGGGCTACGACCAGGACTTGGACTACGACTAGGTCTGAGTCGTTTCCAAATCCCAAACCCCAAACATTAAACATCAAACCTTTATTTCCCCCTTACTTTTCCCACGCGATTTTTTTTGCCTCCGCCCTTTTCATGGTAACGAACTGCCCCTCACCGGTAGCGATCAGTTCACCCTCCGGCCCATAAACTCCTCCTTCAGCCGTAAAGTGGGATTTGGATGATTTTTTTAGCCTGGCCATGGCGTGGAGCTTTACACCAGGGGATACGGAACATTTAAAGGTGATGTTCAGGGATTGGGTGAGGTAATATTGATCCTGGTGAAAGGCGAGCCGGCCCAGAACTTCACTGAGAAAACCTGTGATGGGTCCTACGTGGATGACGTCACTGTAACCGCAGTGGTGTTGTTGCGGCGTAAAGAACCCCTCTACGCCCCCGTCGCTCATGTTGCGGAAGGTAGCTTTCAACCCGAATTCATTGTCAGGGCCGCAACCGAAGCATCCTTCAAAAGGGGTTTGTTCCATTGTGTCCTCCCGTTCAGTGAGTCTGGTTGACTTTCCTGCGTCAGGGTAAATATAATTATACCACCACAAGCATTGAAATCTCATCAGATGATAACTTGCTTTTTCCCTTTCCCGCGTTCTAATCTTGTTTTACCGGATTTGCTCTGAAGAGTGATTGAATGAAATGGGAGGAATGTGCCATGACCTCAACAGCCACAGTGGAGTTTCATTGTCCTTGCTGCCATGAATGTTACGAGGATACCGTTCGCAAAACGGCCGATACCCCGGGGCTGACAACCACCGACTTCTTCACCATGTCGGCCGGTGGGCAGTCCATTCACCATCAGGTTCACACCTGCCCGCACTGCGGATTCTCCAGAGAGGAGTTGGAGGAAGGTGAGCTCATGGAGGATGTTCGTGGTTTCGTTTTCGAGGTTATCACGCCCCAACTGCCGGAAGAGGAGATTCCGTCCTGGAAAAAATTCGAGTTTCTGGCGATCATCGACGAAAACCTTGGGGCGGGTCCCTATTCCCTGGGGATGCTTTACCTGCATGCTGCGTGGTGCTGCTACGACCTGAAAGAGAAGGAGTGGGAGAAACATTATCGAAAGATGGCTATCGAATATTTCATCATGGAAATAGGATCTAAAGCGATGGATGAGGACCTGATCTACCTTGTTCCATATCTTCTGGGCGAACAGTACAGGCGTAACGGTGAAAGGGAGGAGGCAGCCAGGTGGTACGATCTGATAATGGAGATGGATGTGGATCACCCGGATAAAGATTTTTTCATGACCCTGGCCGCCCAACAGAAACTCGACCCCAAGGAGTTTATGGGGGAGATTATTCATGAGGAACTGTGAAAGGCAGGGCGGAGGGCGCAGGGCGCGAGAAACCTTCCGACTTGACGACTGATAGACTTAACGACTGAGCGAAATAGGTATTGAAAGCTAGTATTCCTATAAAGGTGGTATAAGGCGTCTCACGCAGAGTCGCAGAGTTCGCATGGAAAGCCGAATTGTTTATTATTTTCAGCTGAATCTAGGGGATTTCTCTGCGTTCCCTGCGTCTCTAGTGAGTCATATTGAAATCGTGACGAACGGGCGAGAGGCTGCCTTTTCTGAGATTTGAGATTTGAAATTAGACCTACTTGGAGACCCGCAATGACCGAAGAACTTGAAACCGTATCGACCCATCCAAACATAGTTGAAGCGGAGATGGCAAAGAGCATGCTGGAGGCGGCCGGGATCGAGGCCTATATACACGCGCCCCACTCCAACG
>JALHUC010000273.1 GCA_022865845.1 bacterium
AAATATCCCGATGGCACAGGGAGTGATGGCAGCAACTGGGGGATCAACCTCAACCAGACCGTGTATAACGGAGGCAGGGTCTGGGTGGCTAAAAGAGGTGCCGAGTACACCCTGAACGCGGCTCTGCATGGGCTGGAGTTTGCCAGGCAGAGCGTTCTTATGGATCTCATCGCCAGATCCAACGAACTGCTGTCTGCCGAGGACCTCCTCAAGGTAAGTGAAAAAAGAGTGGAGAGGGTGCAGGAGCAGTTGCGGCAGGCCCAGGCGCGTGTGGATCTGGGCGATATGCCGCGCACCAGTGTTCTCGCTGCCCAGGCAGCCCTGTCCTCGGTCCAGTTGGAAAGGGTGGAGGCCCGGATGGCGGTAGTTCTCGCAAAAACGAGACTATCCAAACTCATAGGCCTCGACATGTCGGCTCGCGTCCAGATTCCACCATATGTCAAGTTGCTCGAGGACATGGACCTTTCTGATCTGATTGAACAGGCCATGAATGATCGCCCGGACCTGGCCCAAAGTCGTGAACTTGTCAGAATATCGGAGGAGCAGGCTGAACTGACGCGCAGGAACGGCCATCCCGATGTAGATATAACAGGTTCCTATACACAGTATTCAGATGACGATACCTTTGCCCCCGAGAGCCAGATAGGGATCAACCTGACCTGGCCCTTTTTCCAGGGTGGCCTTGTCAAGCTGCAGACTGAGGAGTCCCTTTCCATGGTCCGGCAGGCCCAGGAGGCCTACGGCAGTCAGACGGATGCCGCTGAACTGGGCATTGAGGAAGCCTGGCTGACTCTCAAGACCCTTCAGGTCCAGGAGCAGCTGGTAGCGGATAACCTGGACACGGCAAGGGAGAACCACAGACTGGCAAATACCCGGTTCAACCTGGGGGCGGCCATCAGCCTGGAGGTGCTCGATGCCGAGGAGAGCCTTGCCGAGGCTGAGAATCTGGAAGTTAATTATAAATACTTTATGAGGACGGCCCGTGCCGCCCTCCTTTATTCCATTGGAGTTCTAAATCTGGATGCGTTCGGATCGAAGAACTGAGCAGAGAGGCCAACCCAATGAAAAAAGGTGTGAAAAAACCCGTATTAATGACCGTCCTGATCCTGGTTTCCGTCCTCCTTGTGGTCGTGGGGGTCGCTATCCGGAAAAGTAAAATGCAGACTCAGGCTGCAGAGGGGGAACCTGTCCCTGAAACGGTGACCGAGGTTGAGAAAAAGCCGGTCAATGTGGCTGTTAAGATCCTCCAAACGGAAAATGTTGAGGAAACCTTCACCCTCCCGGGGACGCTGGAAGCCTGGGAGGACCTCACACTGTCCCTGGAGCTACCAGGCCCTATACTTTGGATTGGCCCCAGCGAGGGTGACCGGCTAAAGGCTGGCGACGAGATACTCCGGATCGAAAAAGAGGCTCTCATTGCTCAACACGCCAGGAACAGCACAGACTACGATATAAAGAAGAAACAGCTCGAACGGGCCGATTCCCTGCTTAAGGAGCAGCTTATAAGCGAAAGGGAAAGGGATGAAGTCTATCAGGCGTTTCAATCCGTCAACACAAACCTAACCGAGACCAGGATCGCTCTGGAAAAGAGCACACTTATCAGCCCCATCGACGGTATTCTCGACCGGCTTCTGGTGGACCGGGGTGAATACGGAAAAATGGGTACGCCAGCAGCGGTTATCGTCAAGATCGACAAGTTGAAAGTGGTTGTGGATGTGCCCGAGAAGGACGTTCCGTATACGAGGACGGGACAGAGGGTCGTGGTTCTCCCCTCTGGAGTCAACGGTAAGGGAGTGGGACGACCAGGAAGGATCATCCACGTCAGCTACCTTGCCAACGAGACGACACGCACATACAGGACCAAAGTCCAGATCGACAACAGTGACGGTTTCTTGAGGCCCGGAATGATCGTCCGGGTGAAGTTCGTCCGCCGGGTCCTTGAGGACGCCATTATCGTCCCGCTGTACGCGGTCATCGACAAGGACGGTGAGAAGTTTGTTTTCGTAGTGGAGGATGGTACAGCAGTCAGACGGCAAGTGCGTCTTGGTCCCATATTAAACGGGAAGGTGGTTGTGTTCGGAGGTATCCAGGTAGGCGAACACCTCGTGATTAAGGGACAGCAGCTTGTGGTCGACGGCGGCTCTGTAACAGTGATCGAGGGATAGGGAAGGGGAACACCCAATGTTATTGACCAACGCAGCCGTATCGCGACGGAGCACCGTCTTCTTCCTGATGATCGTTGTCTCTATCGTCGGTCTCTATTCCTATGTGACCCTGCCGAGAGAGTCCAACCCGGACATAACGATCCCCATCATCCTTGTGCAGACCACCTATGAGGGAGCGGCCTCAGAGGATGTGGAAAACCTCATAACTATTCCCCTGGAGCGGAAGCTAAAGTCGTTAAAAGATGTCAAGGAGATAAGATCGGTGAGCGCCGAGGGCGCTTCAATGGTCACGGTAGAGTACATGCCGGATGTGATTATTGACGACGCCTTACAGAAGGTCCGGGATAAGGTGGACCAGGCCAAGAGAGATCTGCCTGACGACCTGGAAAACGATCCGGCCATTATCGAGATCAACCTTTCAGAGTTCCCCATCATGAAGGTGGCTATATCGGGTGATCTGGGCGAACGTGTTCTCAAGCAGATCGCGGAGGAGTTCGAGGACCGGTTCGAGGGGATTCCCGGAGTGCTCGGGGTGGATGTCACAGGTGTGCGTGCGCGGGAGATCCGGGTGGAGTTCGATCCGGACCGTATGGCAGCCTACAAGCTCAGCTTTACCGAGATCCTATCCCTGGTTCAGCGCGAGAATGTCAACGTCCCTGGCGGCAGTATCGATCTGGGTCGTGGAAAGTACATGCTTCGTGTACCGGGACAGTTCACCGACCCGTCCGACATCGACAACCTGGTTCTCGTGGCGCGGGAGGGAAGGCCGATCTACCTGAAGGATGTAGCCACCATCAGAGACACTTTCGAGGACGCGACCGACGTGTCGAGGCTGAACGGTCGCTCCAGCGTTACCCTGTCTATCAAAAAACGAACGGGTGAGAACATCATCGAGGTATCCGAACATGCGTTCGCCATACTTGACGCCGCCCGGTCTATGCTTCCCCCCGGTATGGAATTTACGGTCACTCTCAACGAATCCAAGGATATCCAGCGGATGGTGAATGAGTTGGAGAACAATATCCTCACGGCTCTTGTCCTTGTCCTCACGGTGCTGTTCCTGTTCCTGGGCGTCAGGAGTTCCTTTATTGTGGCCCTTGCCATACCCTTTTCCTTCTTCATATCGTTCATCATACTCAAGGCAATGGGTATTACTCTCAACATGGTGGTCCTGTTCTCCCTCATCCTGGCCCTGGGTATGCTGGTGGACAACGCCATCGTCATCGTGGAGAACATTTACCGCCACATCGAGGAGGGGAAGGACCCTGTCGAGGCGGCAAAAATGGCTGCCGCCGAGGTGGGTTGGCCGGTTATCGCTTCTACCATTACGACCCTGTGCGCCTTTGGCCCCATGCTTTTTTGGCCCGATATAATGGGGGAGTTCATGAGCTACCTGCCCAGGACTCTTATCATCGTGCTGACAAGCTCTCTCTTTGTAGCCCTGGTCATCAACCCCGTGGTGGCGGCATCCACCATGAGGGCCCGTCCCGGACGCCGGAAAAAGGATAGTGATTACTCCATGATCATCCGCGGGTACCGGAAGACTCTACAGCTGACTCTGAAAAGCTGGCTGAGCAAGCTCGCGGTCGTGGTCATTTCCATAGCGATGCTTTTCGGAACAATCGGTGCCTACATAGCCTCGGACCCCGAGGTGGAGCTCTTCCCGGAAACCGACCCAAACCGTGCCTTGGTGCAGGTCGAGGCCCCCCAGGGCACCAACCTTGGTACCACAAACGGGTTTGCCCTGGAGGTGGAGTCGATCATCAAGGATGAAAAGGATATCAAGTACATGACCGGGGAGGTGGGTGTGGCTTCGCAGTCCGGCGAGGGCGGTGACTCGAGGAGTGCCACCGTCTCCGTTGAGTTTGTGGAGCGGGAAGAGCGCAGTGAAAGCTCCATCATCGCAGTGGACCGCATGCGTGAGATGCTCCGTAACATAACCGGGGCTGACATCAAGGTGGCGAAGGAAAGGATGGGGCCGCCCGTTGGAGCCCCGGTGGAGATCGAATTTATCGGAGCCGATGTGGAGGTCCTGGCCGAACTGGTGGAGGAGGCCAAGGACCTTATTGAGGGCGTACCGGGCCTCGTGGATGTTAAGGACGATCTTTCCAGGGCCAAACCGGAGATCGCATTTCATGTTGATCGTGAAAAGGCCACCCTTCTGGGCCTGTCCACTATCGAGATCTCCAATACCATCAAGGCCGCCGTCAACGGCTGGAAAATAGGCGATTATCGTGAAGGGGAGGATGAGTACAATATCATTGCCAGGCTACCGGAAGAAAACCGTCAGACCCTTTCCCAGATCGAGAGCCTGATCATTCCCACTGCCTCCGGGGAACCCGTTCCTCTCTCCTCGGTGGCTACCGTGGAAATGAGGACCGGCTATGGCTCCATAAGGCACCTGGACCAGAAACGCCTGATAAGGATCTCGGGAAACACGGCCGGTCGAAGTTCCATCGAAGTTCTCCAGGATGTGCAGTCGAAGCTAAGCAGACTGGAGCTTCCTGCCGGCTATTCGGTCAACTATGCCGGGGATCAGGAGGAACAGCAGAGGTCCACTGAATTCCTGAGCAGGGCTTTCATTATCGCCATATTCCTTATCTTCCTGGTCCTGCTCACACAGTTCAACTCCCTGGCGCAATCACTCATCGTCATCTCTTCCGTTGTCCTCTCCCTCATGGGAGTATTTATGGGTCTTATGATCACCGGGATGCCTTTCGGGATCATCATGACCGGTATAGGGGTTATCTCCCTTGCCGGGGTCGTGGTTAACAACGCCATCGTCCTTATCGACTACATCAACCTCCTGCGGAAGGAGGGTATGGAGTTGTACGATGCCCTGGTGACCGCGGGTACGGTCCGCTTCCGGCCAGTCATGCTCACGGCCATAACGACGATCCTGGGTCTGACTCCCATGGCCATCGGGATCAGCTTCGATTTCAGGAGCCTGAGTCTTCAGGTCGGCGGAGAATCGGCCCAATGGTGGGGACCAATGGCAGTTGCCGTCATTTTCGGTCTGGCTGTGGCCACCCTGTTGACCCTTATCGTGGTGCCGGTGCTGTATTCCATATCAGAGACTTTTTCGTTCCGTGGTATGGTGAGGGGGATAGTGGGTTATGGAAAAGGAGAACCGGTGGAGGAAGGGTAGGATTAAATTGAGAATTGAGAGCTGAGGGTCGTGTGAAAAGTGAAGCGTGAAGGGTGAATAGTATGAACCGCATACAACCACAGTCACGCAATTCAAGGCCATCGGGCTCCTTTTACTATTCACGGTTCACTCTCCACGATTCACATAATACTTTGAGACGTGAAGTAGTGGTCAGCGGAGGGGTTTTTGAAAAAACACCTGAATATGCTCATCATATCTTTGGCCGTATCCCTCGTTGTATCGGGTCTGTTCCTTGCGGGGACACTCGAGAGGATGGAACTTCTCACCATAGACCTTCGCTACCGTGTCCTGCCGGGACATGGGCCCGGGAGTGTACCCCCGGTAACTGTCGTGGCACTGGACCAGAACTCCCTAAAGGAAATGGGTCGTTGGCCTATACAGAGGGAGTATTATACCACTGTTCTGAAGAACCTCTACCGTGACGGGGCGAGAGGGGTCCTCATGGATATGGATTTTTCATCCATTGGGCCGGATCCGGAACAGGACGATGATCTTGCGCGTTATGTTCAGCAGTTCGGCACGGTCGTCCTTGCGGCACAGATGAATGAAAGGATCACCGACGATGGCGTTTTACTTCGAAATGTGTCTCTGCCCTATCCTGCATTGAAGAGCGCTGCCATGTCTATGGGGAGTATCACATTCGGGGTGGATTTGGACGGAGTCGTACGGCGGATGCCGCCCTCCATAGACTTTATCGATGAGGTATACAGGCCGTTGGGAGCCGTCGGGGCGGCGATGATCGAACCTGGTCCCTCAACGGCAATCCCCACCGGCGCTCTGATTAATATGAAAGTGCTGGCTCAGCCAACTTTCACAGTGGTCCCCTTCCAGAAGGTTCTGCAAGGCGAATTCGAGGCAGGCCTATTCCAGGACAGGGTTGTGCTCCTGGGTGCGACCTCCCCGGACCTTCACGATCTCTGGCTCACGCCTCTTGGGATAATCCCTGGCGTTTTCATCCAGGTCGCCGTTCTGGATACAGTGCTCAACGGATCATGGTTTCAGCAGCAGGGGAACGTTTCGGCAATCATCGCCTTCGTCCTGCTTTCCTTTTTCTCAGGTTGGTTCATGGCCACCAGGAGTTGGAAGGGCGGGGCTCTGGTCCTGGCGTTTTTACTGGTTGTGGTAACAGGAACCGCTGTGTTCACCGCTGGAGCAGGGCAGTTCATTCAGGCAGTGCCCCTCCTATTGGTGTGCCTTATCATGTACCCGGTGCAGGTGACAGCCAGGGCCAGAAGGGTTGATTCCGTCCTTGAGAGGGAGCGCGGAAAGACAGAGGCATTCTTAAGTATCGCTGCACTGCGTATGGCCGAGGAGGAGGGACAGGAGTCCCACTTTGTGCCTTTGGTCCTCTGCGGACAACTCCTGGGTCTCAAAACGCTGCAGGTCTTTACTCCGGGAAATGGATCCGGAACCCCGGTCGATGTCCGCACGGTCATAGGTGACCGGAGCCGGGAGCCCGACCCTGAACTCCTCCAGGAGGTCCTGGAGAAGGGAGTCTGTTTAACCCTGGCACAAAAAGGTGGAGGGACAGCCATTCTGGTTCCCATAGGCACGGTCAGGAAGACCCTTGGCGTTCTGTACGCCGAGTCGCGCAAGGCTGTGGGTGCCGAAGATGAAGATGTACGGTTGCTTTTGTCTTTCGCCACACAGACGGCGTATTTTATGGAATCCCTCTCCCTGGACCTGAGGGTCAAAGATCTGTACGTCAACACCATCAGAGCCATCTCACGGGCACTGGATTCCAAGGACCAGTACACCAGTGCCCACTCAGAACTTTCCCTGGAGCATGTGGAAAAATTCGGTAAGATATGCGGTCTTGGGAGGGAGCAGATCGAATCCCTTCACGTGGGGGCTCTCCTGCACGACATAGGCAAAATCGGAGTCCCGGACAAGATCCTCGCCAAGGAAGAAAGCCTGTCTGTGGAGGAGTATGAGGTCATAAAGGGGCACCCCGTCATCGGCAGCGATATCGTCAGGGGCCTTCCCTTTCCCGATGAGGTGAAGATGATCATCAGGCACCACCATGAGCAATTTGACGGCACAGGGTACCCCGACGGGCTCAGAGGCGAGGAAATTCCTCTTCTGGTACGAATCTTTTCCATCATGGATGTTTACGAGGCGCTGGTGGGTTTCAGGCCCTACAGGAACCCCCTTGGCGCCGAAAGCGCCGCGGAGGTACTCCGGGAAGCTTCAGGGTCCCAGTTCGATCCGGATCTTTTGGATCTTTTCTTTAGATGTATCGCGCCCTCTGCCGAAGGTTAGATCTGGAAAACGCGCGGTCCGGCCACCTGACTGTTTTTCATAGTATACCTGGAAAAGTTTTCCGATAATTCAGCGATTTATCGGGCACTATCTCCCAATTATCTTACAATTTTTAGGGATATTAGCCAGTTACAGATTTGTACCTTTATGTTAGAGTTGGCATATTTATTGCTACTTTTCCTTTGACTAAGTACAGTTTGTTAAAAAAATCATGGGAGGTAGTTATGAGATTTTTGGGCGGAACAATGTTGTTGGCTGTAAGTATCGTATTTTGCCTCCCAGGGGTACTCTGCGCTATGTCCGGCAGTGAGGAGCTCGGTCAGGCTTATCATCCGCAGATAAGGGAAACCAGAGGCTCGGTCATGGTGAAGGGCGCGAAGTACAATATCTGGGAACCAGCTGAGAGGGGAATGCTGCTCCTTGCCGGGGATATCCTCAGGACGGAGAAAGGTGGATTTGCCAGGATCGAATTCGCCAGCGGCATCATCGAACTTTACGAGACTACCGTTATGGTCATCCCTTCCATCGGAGTCCAGGACAGGAAGAAGGATATCCAGGAGGTCAGCATCGAGGAGGGCAAGGCACTATTTGATATCAACCCCCTCGGTGTGGAGCGTGGGTTCGAGTTCCGGACGAAGAACATTCAGGGCGGCGTCAAAGGAACAATGTTTACCGTAAGCTACCTGGAAGAAGGAACTTCCGTCAACGTTTACCGGGGGGTTGTCCGGGTGTCAGACCTGGAGAGATCTGAGAGTTCACAGGTGGAACTGTTGGCCGGGAATACGGTTCGCGTGGAGAAACGCACCGACTTCAGAGCGGTACAGAAGTTCGATCCTGAATTGGCCATCGAAAATTACCGCAACAACATACCCCCGGGTCTGGACGGTAAGGGGTTCCCTGCCGATTACAACGCCAATCCAGGAAACAAGGGTGTCCGGAAAAGGGGAGCTGGAAAAGCAGGTTCATACGATGCCAATTTGGACGATGACCGTGAACGATGACCATGAAGACGACTAACAGTAACTGATTTCTGAATCCGGATTCTGGTACCCAAGCCCGCAACGCTAATGCGGCTTGGGTTCCGCGTTCCGTGTTTCGGGTTTCGGGTTGAACATCAAACCTCAAACATCAATCGCACGGCGCTGGTGCGCCTCAGATTTCGGGTTTCGAGTTCCGGGTTTCGGGTTTTACCAATCACGAATCACCCGCCTTCGCCTCAAACTTCGACGTGCCAAGCGAGTCACGAATCACGTCTCTTTCCCCGTTGGACTTTGGACATGGGACCTTGGGCTGGTTTTCCCAGACCCCAAATCCCAGACCCCAAACACCAGGTACGGACACACGCGATATCATCGGTGGCATTTCAGACAGACATCGCGTGTGACATCCCATAGTCCTTTAGCTCTCGCCAGTTCCGGATCCTTCATCACATTCATTGTTTTGTATTCACTTCCAGGTTCATGGCATGCATCGCATTGCCCGATGGAGGCCGCCTTGAGCAGGCTTGCGGAGGCGGTAGTGTGAGGGTCGTGGCACAGCTGACAATCCCCGGCAAGCCGTGATTTGCCGTGGATGCCATCTTTTTCCCCCTATGGCAAACTGACACACAATCCGGGTGTTTGGGCCTTGAGGAGGCCTCTGGCAGGCCCTGAGTGGGGATAGTGGCAGGAGAGGCACCTCTACCCTTCCTTCATGGGCTGGTGAACCACCTTTTTCCCTTTTCCGGAATTCTCTATCTTCAATCAGGATGAATCCCACAAACCTCTTCCGGCGCTGTTCCTTCGAGAAAAACTTCACTGATCCTGTTTTCACATTTTGGACCTGCCAGCAATCCTGAATCCGGATCCACCTCCACGATCTCGATCCCGGAAGGGATCTCAAACTCTTCCGGAAGGCTCTCTGTCCCCGATCTGGCTTTTCGCATGAAGTTTATCCAGATGGGAAGAGCAGCTCTTGCGCCTGCTTCCCCATGCCCCAGGCTGTCCGACTTGTCAAAACCCATCCAGGCTCCGGCAGCCAGTTCAGGAGTGTAGCCGATGAACCACGCATCCTTGTAGTCATCGGTAGTGCCGGTTTTACCGGCCATGGGCCAACCAAGGCTCGCAGCCCGCCTGCCGGTCCCGCGCTGGATCACACCCTCCAGGACGTTAGTCGTGAGATAGGCAACGTCGGGCGACAGAGCATCAGAAAGTTGAAGTGGGGGCTCCCAGAGCACCTGTCCCTGCCGGTTCAGGACACGTCTTATGTACCTTGGGCTCACAAGGATCCCGCGGTTGGCAAATATTCCATAGGCAGACACCATCTCCTGGAGGCTTACGTCAAAAACACCCAGAGCCAGGCTGGGGTAGGGCTTCAGTTCAGAACGGATACCCAGTTTCCGGGCCATATCCATAACAGGCTGGTATCCCAGCTTTATGAGAAGATCCACGGAGGCAGCGTTCAGTGACCTTTCCAATGCTGACCGCAAAGTGACCGAACCGTTGTAGTGCCCGGAATAGTTCACCGGAACATAGGGAGGAGACCCCTTTATCTCAACCTCAAACGGTTCGTCATTCAATTGGGTGGTGGGAGTGAAACCAGCGGCCAGTGCGGCCGCATAAATAACCGGTTTGAACGCTGAACCAGGCTGGCGTCTTGCCTGTGTGGCGCGGTTGTAGGGAGAAGAGGTGAAATCCCGTCCCCCTACGAGTGCCTTCACCTCGCCACTCGCAGGGGCCAGGGCGATGAAAGAGGCCTGGACAGGAGGTGTACCGGTCTTTCCAGGTTGCCTCGCCTCATAAGCGGCAATTCCCATGTTGACCGCTTCCCTGGCAGACCTTTGCAGGTCCAGGTTCAGTGTTGATTCGATCACAATCCCGCCCCGATAGAGCAGGTTGGCACCGAGTTTCTCTTCCAGTTCACGTCTTATTATCTCGGTGAAATAGGGTGCAGGATCCTCAGGTGAGGGGGTTGGGGAAAGAGAAAAGCCGGTTTGAGCAGCTTCATCATGGTCTTTTTGAGTGATGTAGCCTTCGGTTAGCAGCCGATCGAGGACGGTCCTCATCCGCTGCCTTGCCCTTTCAGGATGGTTTATGGGGGAATATAAGGCCGGAGAACGGGGCAGGCCGGCGATCAGGGCGCTCTCTGCGAGGGTCAGTTCCTGAGCATGCTTACCGAAATATGTTCTTGCGGCAGCTTCAACACCGTATGCGCCCTCCCCCAGGTAGATCTGGTTCAGGTACAGTGAGAGGATCTCTTCCTTTGAGTATCCGCGCTCGATGTTTACGGCCAGAAAGGCTTCCTTTATTTTTCTTATCAGAGTCTTTTCAGGGGTCAGGAACAGGACCTTGGATAGCTGCTGGGTTAAAGTACTGCCCCCTTCAACCACCCGCAGGGAGGTGATGTCTTTCCACAGAGCTCTCAGTATTCCTCTCAGGTCAAGTCCGAAATGCTGATAGAATCGCGCATCCTCCACCGCAACGACAGCTTTTATAAGGTTGTCAGGGATCTCCTGGATGGAAATGGGGATGCGACGCTCTACAAAGAAGGAGCGTACAGGTCTTCCATCATCAGCCAGGATCCTCGTTACAGAGGAGGGCTCATAGGTCTGGAGGCTCTCCACCTGGGGCAGGTCCTGGGTAACGGCAAGAAGAGTTCCCAGAAAGACCCCAATTGTAAGGGCTCCGAGGAGAGGAAGGCCGATCCATAATTTGTATTTGCTTGATAATGACATAAAATGGATTCATCCTTTTATGATTCCAGATTCCAGATCAAACCTATTACCACGTCTGAAATGCCTTGGAAACTGGCCCCGGTCTTTGTTATCCCTGTATAGCGCATTGAGCAGCTGTTGTGTAATATAGAAAACCATTATGAAACATCCGAATCGAAATTCTGGAAATCGGTGTACAGTTCTTCTCTGGAATATAAAATTTGGAATCTGGAATTGAAGTAACCCCGGGAGGCCCCATGGAACACCAGGAAGCTTTGGATCTTGTTTTCGAACTGGTTACCGAACCGAATCTGCGCAATCATATGCTTTCCACCGAAGCGGTGATGCGGGCTCTTGCCATGCGCTTCGATCAGGATCCAGACTATTGGGGTTTTGCAGGCCTGGTTCATGATCTTGATTACGACGAGACCGTAAACGATTTTCCCCGGCACGGATATGTGACTTCAGAGATCTTGAGGGAAAAAGGGGTCCCGGAAGAGATCCTTGATGCAGTTGTAGCCCATGCAGGGCACAGGGAAAGGGTCACCTTACTTGACAAGGCTCTCTATTGTGCCGATCCGGTTACTGGACTGGTTACGGCGGCAGCGCTTATTAGGCCGGAGAAAAAACTGGAACTGGTCAAGCTCAAGAGCCTGAAAAAACGTTTCAAGGAAAAGCAGTTTGCCAGGGGTGCCGACAGGGATCAGATCAGGTCTTGTGAGGATCTCGGTATGGAGTTGGAGGAATTTCTGGAAATGAGCCTTGAAGCGATGAAA
>JALHUC010000274.1 GCA_022865845.1 bacterium
CCAGTGAGTCGTGTGTGTGCGGCTCTTTTTCCTCCCCCGGGTACCCTATTCCTATGATGCATTCCACCAGGTAGTTCTCAGGGATACCCATCAATTCCCGGATGTACTGTTCTGCGCTCTTCCCGTCGCCATGGTCCCTCAAACGTATCTGGCACCAGCAGCTCTTAAGATCCAGCGATTCAGCCGCATACTGGAGTGTGATAGCGGCGATAGAGCAGTCCTCGACGCAGGTGTCGGACAGGCTGGTATCCCCAAGGATGACTACAGCGACAGGCGCGCTGGACAGGAAACCGGCCCCGTGGGGCTTGCACCGCGAAAGCTTACCTATCGTAGTTCTGTCGTCTATGACAATGAACTCCCACGGGTTAATGGAACGAGATGTTGGGGAGCGCACAAGGGCCTCTTGGAGAAGCTCCAGTTTCTCCCCTTCAACTGTCCTGTCCTGGAACTGTCGTACGCTTCGCCTGTTTCTTAGAATTTCAATCATAAAAGATACTCTCCGTGTGATCGTAGTGATCGTGGCTTATCAGGACCAGGTCTATGGAGGGAAGATCCTCCAGGGCTATTGGCGGCTTGCGTAACCGTTTCGATCCCATCCATGAAGCGGGTCCCCCTCGATTGGACAAGAAAGGATCGGTCAGAATATTAACACCTTCTAACTGGAGCAAAACAGTTGACTGGTTGATGTAGGTGAGACGCAGCACGCTCTCCCCCACCCCCTCAGGCGGCGTTGCTGAGGAGGATCATCCACCCATTGCAGCCAATCCACCTTTTCCATCTCCCACAGCCATTTGATGTGATCGGTGAATGTTTTATCCGGCTCCTTGTTGAAGGAAGAGGTGCCGTCAAAGTGTTCCGAGTCAGGCCCGCTGTAGCAGGAACAGGCCGTAACAAACATCAGGGCAGCCACCATAAACAGGCGTGTCAAGTCAATCTCCTCCCAGTCCTTTATTTTAAACTAATTTAGCACAGGTAGTCACGGTATAGTTCGAAGAACGAAGCCGGAGGTACTCGGGGTTTCGCAGGGTAAGTATTAGATCCTGGATCTTAGATTTAGATTGAATTTAAACCTGAGAATCTGAGATCCGGTGCCGGATAGCAGTATATCTGGACTCTGGACTCTAGACTCTGGACTCTGGACTCTAAAGCGAGCTTCTTCCAGAATTCTATTCCAACATTCCCAAATCTCACCAGGTTACCGGGTATCCCAGGAAACGCAGAAGCCCGTCGAGGATGGTCAGAGGGTGCGGGGGACAGCCCGGGACGAACAGGTCCACCGGGACCACAGAACCGGCACCGTTGTGTACCTCGGCGTGGTCCCGGTAGGGACCACCGCTGACAGCGCACGATCCCACGGCGATGACAACCCTCGGATCAGGCACAGCCTCCCAGGTCTTCAGGAGGGCTTCCCGCATGTTTCCGGTCACGGGCCCCGTCACCAGTATCCCGTCGGCATGGCGCGGTGAGGCCACGAACTGGATGCCGAAACGTCCCATGTCCCAGACCGGTGTTCCCAGAACATTGCAATCGGCCTCGCAGGCGTTGCATCCGCCCGCGGAAACCTGGCGGAGCCGGAAGGACCGCTTGAAATATTTGCGGGCGGTTTCACACAGGACGTCAGCGGGCAGGGGCGACCCAGGGCGGATGACGAGAGATTCTCTGGAAACGGCCGCAAGCCTGTGGTCGCGGGAAAATGCGATGGCTTTTTCCCCGCAGATGCTAACACAACTGCTGCAAAACAGGCATCGGCCCGTGTCCACGACAGGACCCGACGGTCCTCCCGTAATGGCCTGGGTGGGGCACACTTCCTGGCATGCCCGACAGCCGTCAGGGCACCGACCTACGACGACTGGCCGGCCGGCGAACTTTTCGGGCATTTCCGGGGGCGCCGCGTCCGGGTACTTGATGGTACGGTGTTTCTGCTGCAACCTCGCGCGAATTATATTGAGCATCTTATCCCTCTACAGGTCATGTCCGCAGTAAGACAGGTCAAAGCTCTTGTTGCAGAGCGGAAAGTCCGAGATCTGCTGCCCGCGCAGGGCGCAGGCAAGGCCGAACCAATTGTGAAAGGACGGATCCACCACCTTGTAGAAGAGGAACTTGCCGGCGGCGTCGGTGGCCGCGACGTGGCAGATCTCCCCGCGCCACCCCTCCACCAGCGAGACGGTCAGGCGGCCCGCTCCGGGATACAGAGGCTTTACCGGGAAGCCATCGCCATTGAGAGACCCCAGCTGATCCCGCACAAAGGCGAAGGAGCGCTGGATCTCCACCCAGCGAACGTAGGCTCTGGCGAAGCAGTCCCCCGTGGTGTAGGTGCACACAGGAACGGACGAGTACCGGTAGATGCCGTAGGGGAGCTGGCTCCGCACATCCCTGGCAAGGCCTGAGGCCCGGGCCCCCACTCCCACCATTCCTATGCTCGCGGCGGTCTGGGCCGGCACGGTCCCGGTCCCCTCGAGGCGGCCCAGCACCGAAGGAGCGTCGAACATGAGGGACAGTGCCACCTCCGCGTCCTTTTCCACCACGTCTAGTCGGGCCAGCATCCGGGAGATTTGGTCTGGGTCCATGCCGGAGGTCACACCCCCCGGACGAAGGAACCCGCGCCCGAAACGGTTCCCGCAAATAAGGGCGGTCAGGTTGAGTACATCCCCCCGTATCCTGCCGCAGAAGTTCCTTGTGGGGAGGAAAGCTATATCACCCGCCATAGCCCCCAGACACCCGATGTGGTTGGCCAGGCGCTCCAGTTCCGCCGCCACGCCCCGTAAGATCTGGGCGGTCATGGTGGGTCTCCTGCCAGCCAGGGACTCGACGGCTTGACTGTAGGCCGTGGCGTGCCCTATGGTCGTGTCCCCCGCCAGGGTCTCCATGTAATGGATGGTCCTTCGGTCCGGACCGCCGACGAGCTTGGCCTCGACGCCCCTGTGCTGGTAGCCCAGG
This sequence comes from bacterium, assembly GCA_022865845.1. GTDB lineage: Bacteria > BMS3Abin14 > BMS3Abin14 > BMS3Abin14 > BMS3Abin14 > JALHUC01. The sequence goes on from JALHUC010000274.1 coordinate 2,938, forward strand.
GATATCTCCAGGTGGTGGACCGTCTCCCCGTAGCACTGAAAACGGAAGTGTCCAGGTTCTATGACACCGGCGTGAACCGGACCCACGGCCACCTCGTGCACCTCTTCCCCCTCCATGGAAAAGTAATCGGTGACCCCGGGAGGAGACGGTGCCGTGGTCCCGCGGCGGGGAGGTTGGAAACGCACCGGTTTGAGCCAGGGGTGACCTTCGGGACGGACCCCCCACTGTTCGAAGATCTCCCGCTCGAACCAGTGGGCCTGGGGACAGGCCGGGGTGAGGCTGGGAAAGGAATCGCCCACATCCGTGGCCGCCAGCCCCATGCTGCCGTGGACAGTATCGCTTACAACGGCGTACAGACGCACTCCGCGGTCCTGCGGAACTCCGAAGAGGGCCGACAGGTGAGCCTCGCCCGCCAGGGTTCCCAGGATAAGGTGCCGGAATTGCTCGAAATCCACCACCGAGACAACCTCCAGCGGCAAAGACTCCTCATTATAGAGCCTGACCATGGCCTCGCCCATCACCGCCCCCCCAGAAGACCCGCCGCGGACTGCAGCAGGCTGTAGAGAGGTCCTGGAAGGTAAAGCCCTGTCAGCAGGACCCCCGAAAGAAGAACTGCCGGTCCCAGGTACATGAGGATCGCCTGCCAGCGGTCAGGCGGCGTCACGGCCGCGGGCAGGGAAGGCTCGCCGAATACCATCTTCACAACCGCCCAGATCATGGCCACAAAAGCGACTGACAGAGCGGTGAGATAACCTGCCGCGACCCACCAACGGCCGCCGTCAACGGCTGCCTTCAGGATTATCAACTCGCTGGTGAACAGGCCGAAGGGCGGAGACCCAACGACGGCCAGGATCCCGGCAAACCACATCGACGCGGCTACGGGAGCCGTGCTCAGCAGTCCCCTCACCGACCCCATCTCCTTGGTGCGGGCCACTGTCAGTATGTTGCCCGCTGTGAGGAAGAGGGCGGCCTTGGCCATGGAGTGGTTCAGAGCGTGGAGGGCGGCGCCCAGGCTGCCCACGCCTCCCAGTCCGGCGCCCAGAGCCAGGACGCCCATGTGCTCGACGCTGGAGTATGCGAGCATGCGTTTGTAATCGGTCTGGGTAAGCAGAAAGACAGCCGCTATGGCCATGGAAAGCAGGCCGAAAAGCACCAGCTGCTGCCGTCCGAACTCCCCAAGGCCGGCGGCCGTGAGGACTGACTGAACCCGCATAATGCCGAGAAAGGCGCAGTTCAAAAGAGCCCCCGAGAGGAGGGCGGACACCACGGGAGGCGCTTCACTGTGGGCATCAGGCAGCCACGTGTGCATGGGGGCAAGGCCCATCTTGGTCCCGTAACCGATGAGCAGCAGGAGGAAAGCCGCCTTGAGCCAGGCAGGATCCAGACCGGCCGCTCCCGCCATGAGGTCGTCCAGGTTAAGGGGGATCTGCTGCCCGGTACCCACGGAGGTGGACACAGCCAGAAAGAAGTTTCCGAGCAGGGCCAGGGCGATGCCCACCGAGCAGATGAGAAGGTACTTCCACGCCGCCTCGAGACTGCGTTTGTGCCTGTGGTGATAGATGAGCGGAGCGCTGGCAAGTGTGGTGGCCTCCACAGCAACCCACAGGAGGCCCAGGTGACGGCTGACCACCACCAGGGTCATAGAGGCGAGAAAGAGAAGCAGACAGGCCGTGAAGATCCTCTCGTGGGCGTTGGAGGGGGCGGACACGTGGCCCTGTGCCTGACGTGAGGCCTCTTCCATGCGCAAGGTCCCGGTGGCGGAGACAGCCGCGGCTAAAAACAAGGCGCTCGTGATGCCCAGAAAGAGCAGGGACGCTTCGTCCAAACCCAGCCAGCCGGAGACCTGAAGGGAAATGGGATGCCGCCAGGCCTCTATCACCAGCCCCCCGTGGACCGCCGCGGCGCTCAACAGGAGGCCCCGCCTGACGCGGTTGTTTTCCAGCGCCAGGGCCGCCAGGCCTGCGATGAAAGGTACTGTCAGGAGGAGCCAGATCATAGACTTATTCCTTCAAAGCCGACAGGCGGTCAGTGTCGATGTGGTCGTAAGCGCTGTGGATATGGTGAATAGCGATCCCCATGACGAACACCGCAGCCCAGACGTCCAGGAGAATACCCATCTCCACCAGGAAAGGCTCCTGCACGGCGTAGGCCATGCCGAAGGAGTAGATGCCGTTCTCCATGACCAGGTATCCCAGCACCTGGGTGATGGCCTTCTTCCGGGCCACGATGAGAAAAAGGCCTGTCAGGATGGTAAAAACGGCTACCGCCACGAGGAGGGGTGAAGACAGCTGGGAAGGCAGCGCCATGCGTCTGGAGGCGGCCACGCCCACTGCCAGCAGTCCGACCCCGACCAGAAGGGAGACGGTGAACCCCACCATGGGCTCGATCTCGCGCTTGACCTGGACCTCCCGGGCGGACCGCCGCACCAGCCATGGAAGGACCACCGCCTTGATGAAGGTCATCCCGGCCAGGATCATGCCTACCCGCAAGGTGAGTTCGGGGTTGGTCAGCAGGGGCAACAGGCCCAGGAGTACCGCCTGAATGGCCACAGTCTGGATGCACGACCATAGACGGCTGGACCCTAAAAGCCGGAAATTGGTCAGGATGAGGAGGATGGCGAGGGTGTCAGTCATGTTAGCCATGGATCACCCCGGCACCACGATGAGGGCCAGAAGAGCCAGAACCCCGGCCGCTACAAGCAGCTGGGGTACCATGACGAGACGCAGCCGCGCCATGGTGGATTCCACCACCCCGATGAGAACCGCCAGGGCCAGGATTCCCGCCGGCAGAATGGCTGCGCTGGCCACCGTATGAACGGAGCCTGCCGGCAGCACCACACCCGCCAGAAGTGACGCCATAACCCAGAGCTTGAGGCACCCCGCGTACTGGATCAGGCCGAGGTCCACCCCACCGTGATCCAGGACCATGACCTCGTGGATCATGGTCAGTTCCAGATGGGTTTCGGGGTCGTCCACCGGTAAGCGGGCGTTCTCCGCCAGAAGGACAACGAAGAGGGACGAACCGACCAGGAAGTGGACGGGTCTCCCCCCATGAACCTCCGGAGAGTTTCCCAGGGCGTCCAGGATCCCCGACAGGGAGGTTCGGTGGGTCAGGGCGGCCAGGGCGGTGATCCCCAGGAAAAACGCCACCTCACCCAGGGCCGAGAACTGGACCTCACGGCTGGCCCCCATCCCCTCGAAGGCCGAACCGGTGTCCAGGGCAGCCAGCACCGTCACGAACCTCATCACGGCGAAGAGATAGACGAACAGGACCACATCGCCCTCAAAGGACACCAGCGCGCCCGAGGGACCCAGGGGTGTCAGGGCGAGGGCCGCCAGGACCGAAGCCAGCCCGGCCACCGGACCGATACGAAATACCCGGGTGGTTGTGCGGCTGTATACCGCCCCTTTCCTGAGGAGTTTCGCAATATCGGCGTAGGGCTGGAGCAGCGGCTGGCCCCTGCGACCCCCGAAAAAGGCCTTCGTCCGGTTGATGACGGAAAAAAGAAATGGGCTCATGACCAGGGCCATGAGGACAGGGACGGCGGACCAGGACCTTTCCATCAGCTACCACAGCCTCCATGTCAGCAAAACCAGAGCGGTCAGGGCGATGTATAGGACGTAGAAATGGGTCTGCCCCTGGTGCAGCCAGCGAAGGAGGCTGGCGGCCCGCTTCACGCCGGTAAAAACAGGGACGTAGAGCCTCTCCCGGAAAAGATCGTCCGTGTGGGTATGCAGGCTGGCCGATTCGGGCAGCAGGCCATCCGGCTCCTTCACAGTCTGTTTCGGGCGCAGGAACATCCGGAACATGTTCACGGTTGGCTGCGCGAAAGAGGATGCCGTGTATTGCATGCGGGCCGTGGGGGCGAGGTAGCCGCAGCCCCACGTCTCCGAGACCCTGACGATGCGCCCGGCCAGCACCCGATCCCTTAACCAGAAGAGGGCCAGGGTGAGGATGATCAGGGCCGCCCCAACAGCGGATATTCCCCACAGGGCCGCCACCACCGGTCCGAGCAGACCGGCGCCGGAAGGATCCGGCAGTAGCACTGAAACAGCAGGTTCAAGCAGGAAGCGGACCCACGGGGCGGCAAGACCCAGCGTGACGCACAACGCTGCGAGGACGACCATGGGCCAGACCATGGCCCGGTTCGATTCCGTAGCCGCTGCGGCATCGCCGGATCTTGGAAAACCCAGAAATACGATGCCGAAAGCTTTGGTAAAGCACGCTGCCGCCAGGCCTCCGATGAGAGCCAGACTGGATATGATCACGGTACCGACCGGCAGCAGGGGCCCGCCGCTCACGACAGCCAGGAACCCGGCGGAGAAGATGAGAAACTCGCTGACGAAACCGTTGAGGGGCGGCAGTCCGCAGATGGCCGCGGAACCGGTGAGGAAAGCGCTCCCGGTGGCGGGCATGCGCTGGAGGAGTCCGCCCAGGCGGTCGATCTGGTGCGTCCCGGCGGCGCGGCCCACCGATCCGGCCCCCATGAACAGCAGGCTCTTGAAGATCGCATGGTTGACCACGTGAAAAAGAGCGCCCGAAAAACCGAGCACCGCGATGGGTGTGCTTCCGTAGACAACACCCAGGATCCCCGCACCCATCCCCAGGGCGATGATCCCGATGTTTTCTACACTGTGGTAGGCCAGGAGCCTCTTGAGGTCGTGCTGGGCCAGAGCGAACAGCACCCCCAGAACCCCGGACACCGCACCCACCAGCAGTAAGGACCACCCCCACCAGGGAAGCGGCGTACCCAGGAAGGTCAGGACCCGCAGGATCCCGTAAATGCCGGTTTTGATCATCACTCCGCTCATCACCGCCGAAACATGGGAGGGGGCCGCCGGATGGGCCTCGGGAAGCCAAACGTGCATGGGAATCAGGCCGGCCTTGGTCCCGAAACCCAGGACCGCAAGGGCGAAGATCACGGAAGCTGTGCCCGCGGCGGGCGCGAACGAATCAAACTCCATGCCGCCGCCCGCACTCAGGAACAGGAACATCACCAGCAGAAAGGCGGTCCCGAGGTGCATCGCCACCATGTAGGTCAGGCCCGCCCGGCCCACATCCTCCCGTTCACGATGAAACATGACCAGGAAAAAGGAGGACAGTGACATCATCTCCCAGGAAACAAGGAACAAAAGACCGTTACGGGCACCGACCGCCAGGAGCATGGAAAGGACTAGGAGGTTGTAGAAGAACCAGCTGCCGGAGGCCCGGCGAAAATTCGGCTCCTTCCGGAAGTAGCCTCCCCCGTACACGGCAGCCAGGGCACGGATAAAGCCGATAGGCACGACAAAGAGGGCCGTTAGCCCGTCCATGCCCAGGTGCAGCGACCCCATGGGAACGCTCCAGGGGAGAACCAGATCCCATCCGGCCCCTCCCACAAGGGAGGAAAGGCCTGCGAGGGATGCAAGCCCGGATCCTACCACCGCCAGGGCACACCCCAACCATCTCCACCTGCCTGAAAACAGGGGGATGGACAGCGCCGCACCTGCGGCGAGGGCGAGCAAGGATGCCACGTAAAGAAACATAAGATGGATTCCTCAGAGGGCCTTGAAAGCGGTGATGAGTTCGTCGATGCGTTGGGCGGCGGAGAAAATCTCCTCGCGAAGCGGGTGCTTGCTCAGGGTCTTCATGAAACGGTCGTCCCGCAGGGCGTAAGAGATCCTTGACAGGATGGCGAGGTGCCCCCTGATGGTGGGGCTGGCGATGACAAAGAGG
>JALHUC010000275.1 GCA_022865845.1 bacterium
ATCACCGATCACTTTTCTTCCCCCTTTGATTTCAGTCCTTCTCTGTGTACTCTGTGACTCTGTGGTGAAAAGCTTTAAGAGCTGAGGAACTTCAATGACCAAAGATTGGAATGTACTCAAGATCGACCTGTCTTCCGGCATTGTCAAGCGGGAGAGTCTTTCCTACGAGTACGTTCGGAGGTTCATCGGAGGAAGGGGGCTGGGAGCCGCCCTGATCGCTCCCTATGCTACTGAAGGAGTCGATCCCCTCGATGGCAGTGTTCCCCTGGTCCTGGCTGCAGGTCCCCTCACCGGGGCAGGGATCCCCTCCGGGGACCGGTTCAGTCTCAGCACCATCTCCCCCTTAACCGGAACTGTCATGGATACGAACTCGGGAGGACGCCTCGGAAGGTCTTTAAGAAGGGCCGGCAGCGACCTCATGATCATATCGGGCAAGTCAGAGTCCCCTGTTGTCCTCGTTGTTGATGACGATGAGGTTCGTCTGGAAGGGGCATTGGATCTGTGGGGTTGCACGGTGTCGGAAACGATCCTGCTTCTGACGGAGCGTTGGGGAAAAACGGCCGGAATGTCGGTTATCGGTCCTGCCGGGGAGAACGGCGTCAGGTACGCTTCCATCATGACCGAAAGGATGCGCGCCATGGGTCGAGGCGGCGCGGGGGCGGTCATGGGTTCGAAGAACCTCAAGGCAATGGTAGTTATCGGGAGCGGGAAGGTTCCCGTCCATGACAAGGAAAGGCTTAAGGTGGTGCTGGAAGAGTCCAACAGGTGGCTCCGGGCCCACCCCGTTACCTCCAAGGCTCTCCCTGCATTGGGTACCCCCATGCTGGTGAAGATATGTACCAGGGCAGGGATCTTTCCCCTCAGGAACTTCCAGAGTGTCGCTGTTGGTGAGGATCAGGCCTACACCGGAGAGGAGTTGGCGAAGCGCTTTACGGTGAGCAGTTCCGGCTGCACCGGGTGTTACATCCAGTGCGGCAGAGTGACCGAAGTGGATGGATCCCGGGGTGAAGGGCCTGAGTATGAGAGCCTTTGGGCTCTGGGCCCCGACATGGGAATAGAGGACCTGAGGAAAATAATCCCTGCAGCCCACCGCTGCAATGAGTTGGGAATGGACACGATCTCCGCCGGCGGGAGTATTGCATGCGCCATGGAGCTTGCCCAGAGAGATATCCGTCCCTCTTCGGCCCGTTTTAGTGATGCCGGATCCGTTATGAAGTTACTGGATGACATCGCCTACCGGAGGGGGGAAGGGGATGAACTGGCGGACGGGTCCCTGGCCGTGGCCCGGAATGCGGGAGCGGTCCAGTACGCCATGCAGGTAAAGGGAATGGAGCTTCCAGGCTACGATCCCAGGGGTGCCCAGGGACAGGGCCTTGCCTACGCCACCTCCAACCGGGGGGGCTGTCACCTGCGGGGCGGGTACCTTATCGCACGGGAGATCCTGGGTATCCCCAAGAAGGTTCACGGGACGCAGGTTCTGGGTAAGGGCGGCCACGTGGCCAGGGCACAGGATTTTGGGGCTGTGGCCGATTCTCTTTCTGTGTGCCGTTTTGCCACCTTTGCCCTGGCTCCTGAATACTGGTCGAGGATGCTGCACGCTGTCACCGGATGGGAGTTGGGGGGGGAGGATCTCATCAGGACCGGGGAGAGGATCATCACCTTGGAACGGATATTGAACCTTGAAATGGGGGTCGGGCCTGATTCGGACAGCCTGCCGCCCCGCTTCACCAATGAACCTCTCACCGAGGGGGCCTGTACCGGTGAGGTGGTCCACCTGGATGATCTGCTGGCAGAGTACTACGCACACCGGGAATGGCCAGGTGGAATACCGTCCGAAAACAAGATAAAGGAGCTTGGGCTGGATGAAGAAAGAGGGAGAGTCCTTTAAAAGGTTGATCGAGGAGTTTAATCGCGTCGGCCGCATACTGTTTACGGGCGGTCTCAACAACTCTCACAGCGGTAATATGAGTGTTCGCCTGGGCGACAAGGTGGTCATTACCCGCCGCGGCGCCATGCTAGGCGAACTGGCAGCCGATGACCTGGTAGATGTCGGCCTGATTGAGGATGATTCCGGGATCGCCCTCGCGTCCACCGAGGTAAAGGTTCACAGGGCGATATTTGCCGCGACATCACACCTTGCCATCGTTCATACCCACCCCAGAACGGCTACTGCTCTGTCTATGGGACGGGATTTTCTTGTGCCCGTTGACGAAGAAGGCCGTTACTACTTCAAACGCATCCCGGTTCTCACCGTCAGGGCCTCCATCGGGTCCGATGACCTGGAACAGGAACTTCCCGCCATGCTCAAAGATTACCCCATTGTTATGGTGAGAGGCCACGGAGCGTTCGCGGTGGGGGGGAACCTGGAGGAGGGGCTGCAGATCACCCATGCCCTGGAGTGGTCCTGTGATATCCTCTTAAGGTGCCTGGCCCTGGGGATGAAGGAAGAGGATCTCATGGGGGATCGTACCCATGGAGAATGGTAGGGGGGGAGTGGTAGGGGACCTTCGTCAGGCTATTCCTGACAAAGGAGTGGAAAGTGAACAGTGGAAAGTTGATGGCTTCGCAAAAAGTCATCAACGCGCCCCGCGCGGGGCGCCCAAATCAATGACTCGCACCGTATGTCATTGATTTGTGAGGAAAGGGAAAACCACGCTTTTCCCTTTCCGTGGAGCGAAAAGTCCCGGATTGGACTTTTTGCGATCCTATCAAAGTAGAAAGGGTCGATGGCAGGGGAATGACACGATGAGGCTGGATGTTTACAGGGACGATCGTTATCTGGGGGGCTACCATATCGGGGATGCTTCCGAGATCCGTATTGGAAGGGACCGCAGAAACGCCATTATTCTCCCGCACACCACCGTGAGCAGGCATCACGCCAACCTTCTCAGGCAGGGGCGGAAATATCTCCTCATGGACAAGAGTTCCAACGGGACCTTTGTGAACGGAAAGAGGGCCGACAAACTGCTTGTTGATCCCGGAACCGAGATCCACATTGGCCCCTTTCGCCTCGTAGTAACTGAAGAAGAGATGCCGATCTGGGCAAAAGCTACCGAGGAGAGTCATGTCAATGATACCGTTCACTCCCGAACTGGTCTCATTGGAACCTCCGAGCAGATGGCAAAGCTGACTTTGGCTATCGAGAAAATGGCCTCCGTAAGCGCAACGGCTCTTATCATGGGGGAGACCGGTACCGGCAAAGAGCTGGTGGCCCGGGCCCTTCACGATCTTTCTGAAAGGGCCTCGGGGCCCTTTGTTGCCATCAACTGCGGGGCCATCTCCCCTGAACTTGTGGAGAGCGAACTTTTTGGCCACGAGAAAGGATCCTTTACAGGTGCTGGCAGCGAAAGGAAGGGCGCTTTTGAACAGGCTGATGGCGGGACGCTGTTTTTAGATGAGATAGGTGAACTGTCCATGGACCTTCAGCCCAAGCTCCTGAGGGTTCTGGAGTCGGGGGAGATCAGGCGGGTTGGTGCCCAGAACGCCATCAGCGTGGATGTCAGGGTCGTGTCTGCAACCCACAGGAACCTCAAGGCGGAAGCCGATAGCGGCGGTTTCAGGTCCGACCTTCTCTACAGGCTTTATGTTTTCCCGCTCCTGGTGCCGCCCCTTCGTGCCAGGAAAGAGGATATCCCGGAACTGGCCGAATTCTTTTATGGGGACAGGAACGCATTTACGGGGCCGGCGATGAAACGACTGCTGGACCATGACTGGCCGGGGA
>JALHUC010000276.1 GCA_022865845.1 bacterium
GACACTCTCATCGTGGCTATCAACTTTCTCGATGAGGAACAGTACTACACTGTTCCTACAAAAATGTTATCAACACAGGTCGGTGATGAGATCCAACGCGGGCAGACCCTGGCTGAAGGAAAAAGATGGAAACCAGGCCTGCTGCTCACCGGACTCCTCATGACCCTGCAAATCTCGGTAATTTCAATATTCCTGGGGATCATTATCGGATTGATCACAGGCCTGGCCAGACTTTCCAATAGTCCTGCGCCGAAATGGCTGGCTATTGGCTATATTGAACTCATCAGGGGTACTCCCCTTCTTGTTCAGATCTACATCTTCTACTTCTTTATCGGGCAGGTATTCAGGTTGTCGAGCTTCATGGCAGGTGTACTTGCTTTGTCTTTTTTCGCCGGCGCCTACATAGCGGAAATAATAAGAGCAGGCATCCAGTCTATCCACCGGGGCCAGATGGAGGCTGCCCGGTCCCTGGGCATGAACTACCCCCAGGCCATGCGGCACATAATCCTTCCCCAGGCGTTTAAACGGATCCTTCCGCCCCTGGCAGGACAATTCATATCGCTCATAAAAGATTCCTCCCTGGTGGGGGTCATCGCCCTCGTCGAACTTACCAGGGCAGGGAGGGAGATCGGCACAAGCACCTTCAACTATTTCGAGGTTTTCTTCACGGTTGCGATCCTTTATCTCATTCTGACCTTCAGCCTGTCCATGATCGTCCAGTATCTGGAGAGGAGGTTCGCGGCCAGTGATTGATGTCAGCAGTGTATACAAAACCTTCTATTCAAGACACAAGGTTGCAGCGCTGGTCGATGTCTCCCTGCAGGTGGATAAGGGCGAGGTCGTGGTTATATGCGGCCCCTCGGGGTCCGGTAAAAGCACCCTCCTGCGATGTCTCAACCACCTGGAAACGATCGACAAGGGTAATATCATCATTGACGGGATCCATCTCACCGACTCACGCACCAACATCAACAATGTCCGTGCCGAGGTGGGGATGGTGTTCCAGAGCTTCAACCTTTTCCCGCACATGACAGTGCTGGAAAATGTCAGTATCGCCCAGATAAAGGTTCGCAGGAGGTCCCGACAGGAAGCGGAAAAAATCGCCATGGAGTTGCTCATTAAGGTCGGGATCCCGGAAAAAGCGAAATCATACCCTTCGCAACTCTCCGGAGGACAACAGCAGAGAGTGGCCATCGCAAGAGCCCTTGCCATGCAGCCAAAGATCATGCTGTTTGATGAACCAACCTCTGCCCTGGACCCCGAGATGATCGGGGAAGTGCTTGATGTCATGAAGACCCTGGCCCGGGAAGGGATGACCATGTGCTGTGTTACCCACGAGATGGGGTTTGCCCGTGAGGTGGCCGACAGGATCGTTTTCATGGACGAGGGTGGTATTGTTGAAATTGGAACGCCGGATGAGCTATTTAATGATCCCAAGGAGGAGAGGACCAAGGCGTTCCTGGCACAAATATTATAAATGCAGTACCCGGTACCCAGTACCCGGTACCAAGGAGTTTAAACCAACGGAACCATACCTTTGCATGTAGGTTATTATTAACGGCTGTCTTGGATCAGGTTTATTACTGGATACTGGATACTGGCTTCTGGATACTTGAAGCGGAGGACTTATGAAAAAGCGATCTATAAAACCTTCCACTTTCCTCGCCCCGGTTCCCGTGGCCCTTGTTACCTGCCAGGACAAAGGCGGGCGGCCCAACATAATCACCATTGCGTGGACCGGAGTCGTCTGTTCAGACCCGCCCATGGTCAGCATAAGCCTCAGGCCCTCCCGATATTCATACGGCATCATTAAGGAAACCGGGGAGTTTGTTGTGAACATACCCACCGTTGATATTATTCTGAAGGCTGATCAATGCGGAATAACCTCCGGCAAAGAGTCGGACAAATTCGCGGATACCGGATTGACACCGGTGAGCGCTGAAAAGGTCACACCGCCCCTGATAGAGGAGTGCTGCGTGTCCATGGAGTGCAGGTTAACGGAGATCGTTCCCCTGGGAGTTCACGACATGTTCCTGGGAGAGATCATCGCGACCCACGTTGCTGATGAGGCCTTCGACGCTGACGGGAACATCCGGATGGAGATCATCAATCCCCTTGGTTACAGCCCCATGGACCGTTCCTACCGCGCCCTGGGCGACGCTCTGGGAAGCTACGGGTTTTCAAGAAAAGTCTAATACTGACTGGACGACCTGGCGACGGAGCGACTGAGCGAAAGATCAGTGCGGAGTGCAAATTTTCGTACTTATTTCAGTTCCCAAATCTCATGTCCAAGTTTTGATCAAGGAGTCAACATCCTAAATTTTATTTTGTTTGCGTGAAAATATGCATGTAAACCACAATAGCCTGCACTATAAATTATAAAGCTTTTGCCCCTATCGCTAATTCGCTAAGTCGTCCCTTCGTCAAGTCGGAAGGTTTCCCCTTCGCCCTATGCCCTCCGCACTCCGTACTGCACATTCGCCCATACCGGAACTTCCTCCATACCCTTTTTTGCCTGACTGTTGAAAATCCTGTAATCCGGTTCCAGGGAGCCCACCATATTCCAGAACCCACGGGAGTGGTTCAGGTGGACCGTATGGCATAGCTCATGGTTCAGGATGTATCTGACCACCTCGGGTGAGAGGAAGAGAAGCCGATAGTTAAGGTTGATGTTCCCCCTGGAGGAGCAGCTTGCCCAGCGCGTCCTCTGTCCCCGCACGGAAACAGTTCCAAAGGGCAAACCTGCCTGAGCGCTCAACTCATCTAGCCATGGCGCCAGGGAGGCCCTGGTTTGCCGAACAAGCCACCGCCTGAGCCCAAGTATTACTTCCCTTCTATCCTCAACCTTCCCGCTAACAATCAGCACTTGGTTCCCGTTACTTCGAGCCTGGACCGATCGACTGGCCGTCTTACGGTACCTTACGGTCCACCGCTGGCCCAGAGCGGGGAGGTAAATCTCATCAGGCAGGTGAACGGGAGAAGGGATACCGGCGAGGTGTCTTAGATGGCGGAGAATACTTTTCAAGTAAAGTCCTTTAAAGTGATCTCAAATCTCAGATCTCAGAGAGATTTGAAGAGTGAATATGGAATATGGGAGGGGGAATAAAGGCACATTTTTTCTCCCCCTCTCCCACTCACCCTCTCCCCCACTCTATCGTGCTTATCCGCCGCCGCCATTTTTTTCAATAAATAGTGTCTGCGTCGGATAAGCAAACTCAATCCCCTCTTCTTCGAATTTCCTAAATAACGCCAGATTAATCTCCTGCTGAATTTCCATATAAAGAGCATAATCCCTGTCCAGCACCCAATAGACGATCTCAAAATCCAGGGAATAAGCACCGTACGTGGCGAAGTGAACCCGATCGAAGCGCACTGGATCCCGTGCCACTATTATCTCCTGGATCATCCCGGGAATGCGCTCCAGTTTGTCCGCCGGAGTCTGGTAGGTCACACCGATAGTGAAAAGAACCCGCCTCTCGTTCATACGCCTGAAGTTGCGAATTCTGCTCCCGAGGAGATCGGTATTGGAAAAGACGATCTGTTCACCGGACAGGCTCCGCACACGGGTAGTCTTGAGTCCCACGTGCTCCACTGTCCCCATCTGTTCTCCCACGATGATGAAATCACCGATAACGAAGGGGCGGTCCAGGACGATGGACAGGGACGCAAACAGGTCGCCCAGGATACTCTGGAGAGCCAGGGCCACCGCGATACCGGATATCCCGAGTCCCGCTACGAGCGCGGTAATCTCTATCCCGAGGTTGTTCAGGGCCAGCAGGACCACAATGGCCCAGAGAGCGGCTTTGGCCATCCAGGTAATAACGGAATAAGCCTCCAGGTTGAGCCCGTCCCCTCCGTCCTTCGTGGCTCTTCTGGTGACAAAGTAGTTGATCATGCCGTTGCCCCAGAACCCAACCTGTAAAAACAGGAATATGAATACCGCGCCAACGATCACCCTCCCGGCATGTGTGGGCAGTACGAGGAACAGGGAGGCCCCGTAGACGGCAAGGGCGAAAAAGAGGATCTTTTTTGTCCTCACCCGGACAAGGTCCGCCATGAAGTAACCGAGGTCGTTGGTCGTCCTGTCGGCCATTCTCTTCAAACGGTTTCCGACCGTTCGGCGCAACACCGAGAGTATGGCGTATATCGCCAAAACTACCGCGAGCGCGATGACCCACCTAAGAAGACTATTCCCGAGATAAACCTGGTCTAATATGAACACGTTTTTCCTCCTACCTGCTGCGTGTCGGAAAACCTTGACACTTTATTGTGATTTTTTCGGGAAACATTAATTTCGAATCTGGACCAGCGATATTGCCTGGCAACTTGATACCGTCAAGCGATACGTGACCAGGATTCACCAAACCCTTTCTTTGGTAAAGGCGAAAAACGTCAACCAATCGTACACTAAGTATTGGTTAATCAGGGCCACCCGTCAAGGATGTAACTCACCACCGGGATTTAGTCCGGTCAGATTAACATTTTCTTTGAACGTGGAGGCTAAATGGGATACTCTGCATCACCGTTCACCAACTCATCAGGGCTGACAAATGATTTAATAAATTATGGATACTGAAATCAACTCCAGACTTCAAGCTATTATCCGGAAATCCGGCGGAAGTGCCTCACGATACGCTCTCCTGGGGTTTATTCTTGGACTATTTACCCCCCTGGGCTGGCTCGGGTTGGACCTCCTTTTTTCAAAACCGGAAGCAATTACCGTGATCCCCTACCTGAAGAGTTTCTTCTCAGGGGATCCTCGCAACGTAATGACCGTCCTTTACATGTCTCTTGGCACCTCCTCTATCATGGCGGTCTTCGGATACCTCATTGGCCGCAAGGACGCAAAACTTCTAAATGAGCAACAGAGGATGTCGGAAACCTACAAACTGTTCATGGCGAAGGAAGAAATGTTCGAGCAAAGGCTCTTAATCCTACACCAGAGAATGAACGGGATCACCCATGTCAGCGCCTCCATTCAGCGATCTGCGGATATGGGTTCTGTTTTCCGGATCGTCGCAGACGGGATCCACGAAACCCTGGGTTTTGACAGGGCGAACATATTCCTGGCCAACCGGGAAAACGGGATGCTGGAATGCGTCGAGACGCGCGGCAACCTTGACGAACCCCTTGAAAACATATGTGTGCCCATGAGCGATGAGGGTGGGATCATCTGGCATACACTGAGGGATGACACACCTATAGTGATCAAAGACTCCTCTGACATGAAGCCTGAACACCGGCTCAGCTCTCCCTACGACAAGATCAAGGCGATCCGGAGCACATCCTTCATGCTCATTCCCTTTCATGACGGGAAGGAGGCTATCGGCATTTTCGGCGTTGACAACAAGTTCAAAAAAACTCCTATCAACGATGAAGAGATTGACATCATAAAGGTTTTGGCAGACCAGACCTCAGTCGCCATTTCCAACATAAGGCTCATACACGGGATTCGCCGTATGGATGATCTCATGGAGCAGATCTTCGTCACCATCCAGGAAAAACGGGACCGCTACTCCGGACAGATCCAGAAACTGGCCGAATCGACGATCCAGCTGCGTGAGGCTGCCGATTCCCTTGCTGCTGACGGAGGGCAGATCCTGGCCTCTGCTGACGAGGGCACCGCCATCGCCAAAGAGTTGGACAATGTGGGCAACGAAGTCAACGAGGGGATGGACGAACTTGTCTCCTCCATGGAAGAGATCGCCGTTGTCTCGCGTAGCATGCAAGAGGTTCTCGTTGAGATCCGGGAGAGATCGGATGAATCTGCCAAAGCAGACGACCAGGCCGCAGTGGAAGTTGACTCCGGTAAAAAGGTATTCAGCGATGCCAGGGAAGGCATGCGATCCCTGGAAAAAATCACCGGGGATTTTACCCGGACCATGGATGACCTTAAAACCCGTTCCGTTACTGTAAAAGAAACGATCAAGATCATCGACGAGGTCATGGACCAAACCCGACTCCTGGCATTAAACGCCAGCATCATTGCCGCCCAGGCTGGGGCGCACGGAAGAAGTTTCGCAGTAGTGGCAGAGGAGATCAGTAAGCTGTCCCGCGACGTTGAGGGATCTACCAGCAACATACGCCAGGCCATGGACCATTTTGAAAGCGACATCGAAATGGTCATGAGTGGTACGGATCTGATCAGTGAAGCAGTAAAATCGGCTGTTGAAAACACAGGCAAGGCCGAGGTGGTGCTGAACCGCATCGATGAGAGTTTCAGGCACTCCCGGGACATTAGTATCGCCATCAGGGATGAAACGGTTAAACAGGCTGATGCCGCCGGTAGCGTTGTCGATACTACTGTGAGTCTTAACGAGATGGCCGGCAGACTCAAGGAAGGCACCCAGCGCCAGATGGAGAAAAGGGCGACAATCCTGGCATCGGCCGATAGCATGACCGAGATAAGCTACCGCCTCTCCCAGACCGCCAAGGTCAACCAGGATGGCAGCCGGGCTCTGCTTCTTACCGTCAGCGAATCGGAGCAGATATTCGAGACGCTATTCGTGAGTTTGGCGGAGTGGAGGGAGTTGGGAAAAGATATGCTTAAGGAATTGGAAACCTTCGGAGTGTAATCGCCAATTACTTCACTAGTTCGGGGCCACCGTCAATAGCACACCATCTACTTCGTACTCCCTCCTCGCAATCCTCAACAACTTCTTGAGTTCTTGGTTCGGCCGTCAATAGCACACCATCTACTTCGTACTTTCTCCTCGGCAATCCTCACGTACGATGTCGTGTACGCTCCGGTTGCCTCGTCGATCGAGCCTCGTATCTGAAGCGCTCTTGACGGCCGGTGAGCGCGGTCCATCCAGGGCGACAATTTACTGCGTTATCAAATTTCGGAAATCCTCGATTCCGCCATCGGCGGGACCTCCGGTTTCCTCAGGGCTCTAGCCTTGCATCTGATGCACTCTTTAGGGCCGATCAGAGCGGTCCATTCGGATGCGATTACAGTTACCATTACTCAGGCATCCTCATCCCGCCGCAGGCGGGACTCCGGTTGCCTCGTCGATCGAGCCTCGTATCTGAAGCACTCTTGGCGGCCGGTGAGCGCGGTCCATTTAGGGCGACAATTTACTGCGTTATCAAATTTCGGAAATCTTCGACGTATGTCTTTAGGAACGCTTTGCGTTCAGTTTCTGGTGTCTAGTGTCTGGTGTCTAGAAAGATCTTGAACCTTGAATCTAGAACCTAGAACCTGATTCTCCACTCTGGCCTTGCATCTGACGTAATCTTGACGGTCTTTAAGTCTTGAGCCATAGGGGAGTGCTGAAAGACAGGAGCCAGGAGGAAAAACATGACCGGAGCGATGCTCCGGTTTACAGGATCAGAATGTAGAATGTTGAATGTAGAACGTAGAAGGAAAATCCTATTACAGATGCAGCAGTTCATCTATAGGATGCGGGTTTATTTTCGTCTATCCCGTAAATATTCCCACAAACATCAAACTACAATCTAATTTTTTCACCAATACGCGGATACGGCGACACCCCGACACACCCACACTCAGCC
>JALHUC010000277.1 GCA_022865845.1 bacterium
AGGCTGTGTGGGGCGAGCCTTGCTCGCTGCATAGCGAACAAAAGAATGGGGGGCTTGAAAACAGCAATTTGTCTATTCGGCGCAATTCTGCTTGCAGGGTGCAGCACGACAAAAGCGCCTGATGTGCCGACCTTTCAAAGTTATTTCGGACAAGCTTGTGGATCGGTATGCAAGCGCGAACATGCCCTGTGTATTTCTGAAAGCACGCAGATGCTCAAAATAGGGTGCAAATCCAAATGCAACCAGAAGCTGAAGGAATGCTATGACTTTTGCCTGGCAGAGAAATCGGAAAGATCCCCCTGAACGAAACACCAGTATCCCCGCACAGGCCGTGGAATTGGCGACAATCCCTGACACATGAAGAAGGAAATTCTTCGCCCCCCGAACATGCTGTGTGCTTCGTCGAGGTCAATTGAGGCCGAGAAGCGAAGAGTGAAGGGTCCACCGCTTCCATCCGGTTCAACCTTCACGCCCGGGGCCCCGCAAAACCAGTAGGATCTCGATGAGTCGAGCACTGAGCCCAGAAGAATTGCATGCAGATAGCCACTGTGCCAGCCGTTCCCCGGCGTATCACAGAAATGCCCTCGATCCATAATCAAGGTCATTATACAGGCCAGGAGGCGCTAATCATCGAGATCGTAAAAATAATCCTTATTTGTCAGCCCTTCTGTCTCTTCCTTCTCAACTTCGGGACGGTGCAGGTGGCTGGGCAGGTCGTCCCGATGTTTATGAATGAATTCAACCTGATCCTCTAAATCGTTGGTTTCCTCCTCCCAGTAACTTTCGGTCCCAAAATGGGGAAAAGCAGCGGGAAAGGCCGGGTCATCCCAACGCCTGGCTATCCATCCCGCATAACGGATGTAACGTAAACTCCGAAGAGGTTCAATAAGACGGACCCAGGTAGGATCGAACTCTCGGAACATTCTGTACGCATCCAGAAAAACATTACGCTGACGCAGACCCTCCTGGTCCCGTGCCGGGACCAGCATCCAGACATCCTGCACGGCCGGCCCGTTGAGGAAATCATCAAAATCGAGAACATAGAGGCCCTCGTTACCGTTCAAGAGGTTGCCAAAATGGCAATCCCCGTGGATCCTATGGAAAGGAACCTCGGCCGACAGCGCATCATAAATGGTCACAATTTCGTGCACTGCATCGCTGTAACGATGGACGAGTTGGGCTGGGAGAAAACGGTTTTCCTTTAAGAACGCCAGGGGCTCCAGGCCGTATGTTTCACCTGTCAATGTGGGCCTGTGTTCGATTTCTTGGGCCGCCCCAACATTGTGAATGCGAGCCAGTAAGCGGCCCATGACTTGAAGCTTATCATCCGTTAATTCATCAGCGGCTCTTCCTCCGGTGCGAGCCCAAATAGCATAATAAATCCCCTGTGTCTTCTGGAGGGTACTGCCGTCATTGAAATGGAGGGGGGCACAGATCGGAATTTCGTCATCTTGGAGTTGGAAAAGGAAGGCGTGTTCCTCTAGAATCTGCTCCTTGTTCCAGCGGCCCGGGCGATAGAATTTGCTCACCACGTGGGAACCGTCATCGAGTTTAAGATCATAGACCCTGTTTTCATAACTATTGAGGGCCAGGCAATGGCCGGTTGGCTTAAGGCCAGAGGACTCTATGGCCTGAAGCACGACTTCCGGGGTCAGTTGGTAAAAGAAATTATCCATTTATAAGTCCATTCAATTCGTTTTAACGTATCTTATGTATTGCGGAAAGCATAACACATCCACCGGGCAGAGTGCCAAAGAACAATTATGCGGCTACCCACTTCGTTTCCGGTCATTGTGCATTGAAGAGGGCAGGAATGAAAGGCCCCGGGGCGGGGGGGCTACCCCGAATGATGAATGACGCGGGAAAAACCACTCATGTCCCTCCCCCAACAGGGCTGAAGGGAGAAGTTGGTGAAAGATGACCGGAACCCTCTGCACAACCTCTGACATCCAAGAAAAGCCCCAATTGTGGAGGGTTCAGGGGTGAAGAACGAAATCCTTAAGATGAAAGGCGAATACCATGAACACCAAAGCACGGGCAGAAGCCTTAAAGCACCCACATATAGACTTTCCGAAGGCGAAGGATGTGCGAGGCTGGTTTCAGAAGCCTTCCACCAAGGAGCTGGAGACAGATGCGGCTTTGGTCGTACTCTGCTCTATCCTACTGGGGAGCGTTTTCTTCAGTTTGTTCAGGGCCTTTGGCGCCTATCAGTGCAACCTCTGAAACGCTTGGAGGGAGAATCTCGGGCCGGTCTCAAAGGATCAACTCATGAGGGAACTCCTCGAAG
>JALHUC010000278.1 GCA_022865845.1 bacterium
AACTTCTCCGCTGACGACCACAATGGCCTCACCAAGGACGGCTTCGTTATGATCGAGATCTCAGGCGGGGATTGGAAGCTGGCAGAGTAAATTCAGTCCAGAGTCCAGAGTCCAGGGTCCAGAGGAACTCGGAACACGGAAATCGAGTCGCGCCAGCGACGAGGGTGCAGAGTGCATAAGTAAATTCAATTGCATAAACTTTGAACCCAACCGCATGTTTAAAGTTAATGGGGGCCGAATTTCGGCCCCCTTTTTATGTCAAAATATCCTGAAACATGTTAAAAAATAACGGTTTGAAGTTTGAGGTTTGAGGTTTGAAGTGATACATCTAAGAGGCTGAATGTTTCACCATTCTCAATAAAGGCCCTAAACCTCAAAACATGTCGTTGGAATAATTTCAAGTGTCCGGTCAGGATTGTGAGGCTGCAATTTGAAGAATGAACACCAAACATCAAACCTCAAACATCAAACTTTAATGATATGACTTTATCTCAGCAGATTCTCCAGTACCTCATCACCGGAGTGACGGTGGGAACGATCTATGCTCTTATCGGCATGGGTTTTAACATCATCTACAACTCCACCGAGATCATAAATTTCGCCCAGGGCGAATTTGTCATGCTGGGAGGCTTACTCACCGTTTCCAGCATGCGGATCCTTCATCTGCCTT
Organism: bacterium; assembly: GCA_022865845.1. Taxonomy (GTDB): domain Bacteria; phylum BMS3Abin14; class BMS3Abin14; order BMS3Abin14; family BMS3Abin14; genus JALHUC01. Next base: position 671 of record JALHUC010000278.1, read on the forward strand.
TGCCCTTCGCGGCCCTGGTGGCTGTCATAGGGGTGGCTCTTATCGGTACCCTGCTTAACGTTGCCGCCATTAGACCTGTCAAAGATCCCAACCCCATAACATTGATCATTATCACCATAGGAGCCTCCATCTTTATCCGTGGTGTTGCAAGCCTTATATGGGGTAAAGATCCCTATCCGATACCAGCTTTTTCCGGAGAGGATCCGATCCAGTTTTTCGGTGCCGTGATCCAGCCCCAGAGTCTGTGGGTCATGGGAGTCGCCCTTTCCATCGTTCTGGGATTTCGGCAGTTTTTCGGAAAGACCATCACCGGAAAGGCTATGATAGCCAGTGCTTTCCAGCCCAGGGCCGCCAGGCTCGTGGGTATCGATACCCGGTTCATGGTCCTCATAAGCTTTGCCCTCAGCGGCCTTGTTGGCGCTGTCGCCGGGATCGTTATTGCGCCCATGAGCATGACTCAGTACGACATCGGGGTGATGATAGGACTTAAAGGTTTTTGCGCCGCCATTATCGGGGGGCTCGGACATTTCTGGGGCGTCGTTATTGGAGGTATTACACTGGGAATACTGGAGAGCCTGGGTGCTGGACTTATCTCCAGCGGGTACAAGGATGCCATCGCCTTCGGTATCCTTTTGCTCATGCTGTTTTTCAGGCCCCAGGGAATTTTGGGAAAAACCAAGGGTGACCGGGTGTGAGATTTCCGCCCTTTGTCAGATCACCCTACGCGGGGTTCCTTTTGTTTTCAGGGATGCTGGCAGTTCTTCCCCTGCTCCTGACCAACGACTACTACCTTAACGTGCTCATCTTTATCGGGATCCACGCCATCATTGCAATCGGACTGGATCTTCTCCTGGGATACACGGGGCAGATATCCCTGGGGCACGCTGCCTTTTTCGGCCTGGGGGCTTACATTACAGGAGTTCTTTCGGCAAAAGCCTCCTGGCCTCCCATTGCAGGCCTTGTTGTAGCGCTTGTGGGGGTAGGCATTCTGGCCTATGTCATAGGGATACCGACACTCAAGCTTCACGGACACTACCTTGCCATGGCTACTCTGGGGTTCGGGATAATCGTCCAGATCTTTTTTAAAGAGCTGGATTTCCTGACAGGCGGGCCGTCAGGACTTGTGGGTATTGAGGATATGGTCATCTTCGGCTACGAGTTCGATTCCGATCTGAAATATTATTACCTTGTCTGCGTATCGCTGGCTCTTACGCTGCTCCTTTCCATCAATGTCGTGCAATCGAGGGTAGGCAGGGCTCTCAGGGCAATTCACGGTTCCGAAGTTGCCTCCTCTGTCCTCGGGGTCAACGTTTCGCGATACAAGGTAGGTATTTTCGTCCTGTCAGCGGTTTATGCTGCCTTTGCGGGATGGCTGTATTCACACTATATGACCTTCGTGAGCCCCAGTTCCTTCGATTTCATGTTCTCGATCAAGCTTGTAACCATGGTCGTTATCGGCAGCCTCGGCAGCATCTGGGGCGCGATCTTCGGAGCGGCCCTTCTCACGAGCCTCCCGGAGTTTCTGTATGTTTTTGAAAAATACGAAACCACCGTTTTCGGTTTAATTCTGATCACCGTCATGATCTTCATGCCCAAAGGCCTTCTCAGAGGGGTCGAAGATGCTGTTCTTGCAGGTGTAAGAGTGGTTCGTGGAAAGGGGGATGACAAGTAGTGAATTCACCTTTGCTCATGAACACCAGAAACCTTTCCAGGGACTTCGGAGGGGTCAGAGCGCTGAGGGATCTGGACCTTGATGTGAGGCAGGGGTTGATCCAGGCGGTTATCGGACCTAACGGCGCTGGAAAGACCACATTGTTCAACGTCATATCGGGAGTGATCGTCCCCACAGGAGGCAGCGTATTTTTCAGAGGAGAGGAGATCACAGGTCTTCCTACACACAAGATCGCGCAAAAGGGGCTTACCAGAACCTTTCAAAACCTGCAGCTCTTTGCGGATATGACTGTTCTGGAAAACGTTATGGTTGGAATGCACTGCATGTCAAAAGGGGGCTTCTTCGCTTCAGCGTTTAAAGCACCCTGGGTCATAGCGGAAGAGAGAAGAGTTCGAGATGAATCCATGGAGTGGCTTCGGTTCGTCGGGATGGAGGACCACTCAGCCACCGTGGCCGGCAGTCTGCCTTTCGGCAGTCAACGTATTCTGGAAATGGCCAGGGGACTTGCCTCCAACCCGGAGCTTCTCATGCTGGATGAGCCGGCAGCCGGTCTGAATAGTCGTGAGACAGGAGATCTGGCCAGGCTCATAATCAGGATAAAGGAGTCCGGTGTATCGGTGCTTCTGGTGGAGCACGACATGGAACTTGTCATGAGCATTTCAGACCATGTTACGGTGATCGATCAGGGCCACAAGATCGCTGAAGGGGATCCGGAAACGGTTCGCAGCGATGAGAAGGTTTTGAAAGCGTATCTGGGAGAGGAGTGAAACGACGTCCAACGACCAACGTCTAACGTCCAACGGGTTACGCTGATTTTACATTGGACATTGGACATTGGGCATTGGACCGAGGTGTTTCCATGTTAAAGGTTCGCAACATCACAACATATTACGGTCGTATCCAGATCCTTAAAGGGGTTTCGGTCCACGTGGGTGAGGGGGAGATCGTTGCTCTCATTGGGGCCAACGGTGCTGGTAAGACAACCTTGATCAACGCCGTGAGCGGGCTC
>JALHUC010000279.1 GCA_022865845.1 bacterium
CTCCCTTAGCCCATTTCCACGGGCGATGTGGGCAAGGAGCGCACCCAGCCAGAGATAGCACACGGCCATCATCGGCATGGCGTACCGGAAAGTACGGAACGTCAGGTGCCACGCGACAAAGGACAGCAGAACCCAGAGCAGAAGAAAGGCGCTGCCACCCAGTTTCTCCTTAACAAACGGCAACAGCAAGACGAGGGCGATGGGCAGGATCCCAATGGTGGCGGTCATGCTCAGACTCATCGGATCGAAGGTAGCCTGGTAGGGCACCATTATCCAGGACCAGAGAAGGTCTGTGGACCTTGAACCTACAAAGGAATCCACGAAGTCAACGTTGTGGCCAAGTTTTCCTGTTATGGAACTTAGAAGCGGGTAGAGGGGGTCGCCGGTCTGGACCAGGTTTTTCAGGTACCACGGGGCCGTTGAAACCATTGAAGACAGCACGAAAACTGACCAACATCTTATAATACCGGTACGTCTTTTGAAAAGATCCGTAGCGAGACCGGCTGCGGGAATCAGGACAATGGCATAGCCCAGCGCCTGATGGCGACAGCCCGCAGCCATCCCTGCCAGGATCCCGGCCAGGACCATTTGCTTTACGTCCCGTGGCTCGCGAGTGACCAGGAACAGAGCCGCAAGCAGGAAAAAGGTCATGGACCAGTCGGCGCCGGCCTGGGGAACCTCCACCAGGAATACGGGGGTAAGCGCCAGGAGAGCCGCAGCCCAGGCGGCCCCCAGGTTGCCGAAAAGCTTTTCGCCACCGCTCCAGATTGTCCAGATTGTTAGAATAAAGAACAGGTAATAAAAAAGACCGGCAAGATCAACACCCACCAGTCCCAGCCCCAATCCGTACAGCATCTGGGTCAGGAGTGGTGAATATGAGTAGATATTCTCAGGAATGTTGACCACACCGCCAGCCTGGAGAAAACGAAGCGGCACTTCGAGATGATAACTCAGGGCGTCGAAAGCCCTTGTAGGCACCAGGACAATTGGAAAGGAGATCACAGCGGAAATAAGGACCATCCCAAGGGGAAGGACAGCCTCCTTTGCCCGCTGGGAAGCATCCCGCGACGCGTTGGTCACAGCTGCAAATACGATCTTTCTGCCGAAAAGCATTGACAGGATGAGGACCAGGAGAACCAGTATCGTCAGAGCGGGTGTGTTCATGAGCCCCAATGCGGCCAATACCAGGACTTCCATCGACATGGCCCCCAGACCGAGCCCCATAATGACGCTGATGACCATACCCGGAGGCAGTAATAGCTTTTCACCCCCCAGCACCTTGAACCAAAAGGCACCCTGCCCCAGACAGGCAGCCGAGACGGTCAACCACCACAGGAGGGCACTAACGTGCCACACCATGGCCCGCACCGGGAATATGACCTCCTTTCCCACGACAAGGAAAAGGAGAATACGGGCGGCCAGGACTACCGGGCTCGAAAAACTCATTCCCTTTTGGCGGCTGCTATCATCCACAGACAGGATCATTCCTCCTAAACGTTAAAGGTTCATGTCGATCTTCCACAGCCAGAGGGCCGAAAGCATCAGACACAAACTTACCGCGAAAAGCGCTCCTATGGCCACCCTCTCACTGCCGTACACCATGATGAGCGCAACAACCCCCAGCAGGAACGAAAAGCTATAACTCAACAAAACCGTCTCCGCCACCGTGAGACGCCATCTTCGCAGTCGAAGAGCGAAATGATCAGGACTTCCCTTCAGGGGGTTGAGGCCGCGCATCCACCGAACTATCATGACGAATAGTGTGTCGAAAATAGGTATTCCCAGGATGAGGATGGGAGCCAGGACTGCGACGGGGTTTGCCGTGGCGTAGATCCCCACCATACCCAGTGCTCCCAGCATGAAACCTATAAAAAGGCTACCCGCGTCCCCCAGGTAGATTCGCGCTGGCTGGTAATTGTACTTTAAAAAACCAAGGAGGGACCCCATGAGGGCCAGGATCATGCATGCTATCCCGGTCTGCCCCGAGGACACGGCCACGATGAACAAGAAAGCACAGGCGATAGCCGCGACACCGGAGGAAAGCCCATCCATTATGTCGATGATGTTAAAGGCGTTCGTCATCCCAATGAGCCAGAGAAAGGACAACGGGTAAGCGATAACCGGCGGGAGGAACACGATCTTGATGGCTATCCCCGCCTTCATTACGATGAGGACCGCAAGGGTCTGTCCCAGAAGTTTGGTGGCGGGCCTCAGGTTCCCGATATCGTCCAGGAAACCCAGGAGCACGATAAGGGTTCCTCCCAGCAATATGGCAAGCATCTGCTTGTCCAGTTCGTAGAAGGGAGAAAAGCCAATAAGAAATGCCACGAAAACGGCAAGCCCCCCCATGTAGGGTACGGGTTCAGGATGATTTTTCAAATCTCCGTCCGGTCTGTCCACCATCCCGATGTCTTTGGCAGTCCTTGCCATCCATGGCGTGAGAGCAAGGGCGGCGCCCAGAGAAACGATAAAGGTGAAAGTGTATTTAATAAGGGTCATATTCATCCAGGACTGATCCCCCGTTACTGTACCGGCCCGCTGACGCCGGCAAGCTCCTGATAGTAGGTTTCCATCTCCCTTTGCACACGCCTGAAATCATAATGTTCCTCAACCCTGCGGCGCCCCCTGAGGCCCCACTCACGGATGTCAGGCCCCATACTCTGAACCTGGTTCATGGCCTCGGCAAGCTGTCGGACATCCCCTGGTACCACCAGGGTGCCGGTCACACCTTCCACCACCATGGATGCAGCATCCCCGACCCGCGTTGATACAACGGGAAGACCGGCGGCCATAGCCTCCAGGATCACCAGAGGACCTCCCTCCCACAGGGACGACAGGACGAAAGCATCGGAAATGCCCAGAAGGGGCATCGTATCAGGCCTGAACCCGGAGAAGATAACCCTTTGGTCTACCCCTTTCTCCCTTGCCCGATCCTCCAGCATTCCCCTGTCCTCCCCATCACCTACGATGAGCAGGAAGGAGCCCTCACCGAGGTTCTCTACTTCGGAAAAGGCATCTATCAGACAGGCAAAACCCTTCTGCCTCGATAGCCGGCCCACTGCCGTCCAGACAAAAGCATCCGGGGGGATATTCAGGTCCTCTCTCAGTTCGCCCCTTCTCTCGTCCTCCAACGCCTCTCCCGGCTCGCGATCAGCGTCTTGACGATCCGGTATCTCGACCCCGTACTGAACTAATCTTATGGAGCGTCGAAACAGGTTCTCCTTTCTTTCCTCATCGAGCACCTTCTGAGAGAAAACAAGGGTGCCGTCGTTTAAAAACCCGGTGGCCCCGTTTATGAACCGTCTGGCAGGGGTAGCAAGATCAATATGTCTAGTGCTCAACACCCTTGTCTGTCGTCTCAACCCGCCCGCGATCCGCACCAGAAGGTTGGAGTGATACATGTGCCCCTGAATGACCTGGGGACCGAACTCCTTGGTAATGTTCATCAGTCTGGTAAAGGAGGAGGGTGATAGCCTGCCCCTGGCCTGTCCCAGTTCATATACCTCAACATCCTCCCTGCGGATCTCGTCGGCCAGTTCACCACCGGACATGAGGCTTACCACACCCATCCTGATCAGGTTCCGGTCGTGATATCTGGCTGACCACACGAGCATCCTCTCGGCTCCTCCCAGACCGAGACCGCTGATGACATGAAGAACGCCTATGCGGCCGCCGGTTTCCACTTTTCTTCCCACAGTGCGAAAACGAGGAGGTTCCAGAGTTTTTCGTGATGGTTGCTCTGACCTGTCAGGTGCTCCCGTACCAGCCGGTTCACATAGCCAGGATCAAAATAGTTCTCCAGCACCCTGGAACCCGTCCCCAGGTACTGGTTCAACAAATCTCTCAGTTCACCTCGCATCCAGGAATCCAGGGGCATCGTGAAACCCATCTTCGGCCGGTTGGCAATGTGCGCGGGAAGGTCCCTCCGGGCCAACCGCCTGAGGGGCGCCTTGCCTTTACTCCCCTCAAACAGGTCTTCATCATCCACCCTCCTGCTCCACTTAACGATCCTGTGATCCAGGAGAGGAACCCTGACCTCCAATCCGGATGCCATGCTGGCCCTGTCCACTTTGGCCAGAACGTCATCGGCGAGAAAGGTCCTGGTGTCCAGATCCATCATCCGGCGGATGAACGAACTATTGGATGGCCCGTTAAGGCATGACAGGAAAGTGTCCGGAAGGGCGGGAACTTTTTGTCCTCCGAGGGCCTCACCGGCTTCGGCGGCCGAAAATATCCCGATGGCTGTCTGGTAGGCTGAGGCAGGGTCATTTTGAACGATAAGCTTGAGGAGTTTTTCCCACTTTCCCGGAAAATTCTCCACGGGAGCCCTACCGGATACCTTCTTCAGGAAACTGTTGACTCGGGCCAGGGACCTGGAGGGGATCCCGGCCACGATGGCGGCGGCAGACCGCCTTATGGATGGAGATAAACCGGCAAAACGGTTCAGGTAGCCGTCAACAGCCCGGTACCTGTCATAACCGCCGAAGAGTTCATCCCCGCCGTCACCGCTGAGAATAACGGTGACGTGCTCACGGGCGAGGCGTGACAGCACGATCATGGGGAGGGCCGACGGATCGCTGAGAGGCTCATCGAAGATCTGTGGGAGATCAAATATCCGGTCAAGGAGAGTGCGGCTGTCGATCTTCACCTGGTGGTGCCTGGTGCCCAGATATCCGGCCACATCCGCAGCCATAGGCCCTTCATCGTAATCGTCCTCAGCGTAGGAAACAGTGAAGGTGGAGGGAGAGCTCACTCCCGTTCTGCCCATGGCGGCGACCACCAGTCCCGAGTCCATCCCCCCCGACAGAAAGGCTCCAAGTGGAACGTCCGACACAAGACGGCGATGCACCGAATCGTCCAGGAGCCCGGACAGTTCCAGAACGGGAGATCCGCTTCCCATCCACTCAGTCTCATTATGGACATGATCGGGGTCCCACCAGGCCACCAGGGTCTCCCCTTCCGGATCCAGCCGTATGAAATGACCTGGCGGCAGCTTGCGGGCATCGGTATAGATCGTTCCAGGAGAAGGGATATACTGGAGCATGAGGAACAGCTCAAGAGCTCTGGGGTCTACTGTCCTGCTAAAACCTGGATGAACACAAAGGGCCTTTAACTCGGAACCGAAGACCAGGTCATCACCGGCCCACCCGTAATAGAGAGGCTTGATTCCCATGCGGTCACGTACAAGGTAGAGGGCCGATTCTCCGGGGATCCAGAGAGCAAAGGCAAACATGCCCAGGAACCGGCCCAGAGCTTCCTCGACGCCCCAGGTAAGGCAGGCTACAAGGACCACCTCCGTATCTGTTTCGCTCATGAATCGGCAGCCGAGCCCCTCAAGTTCCTGGCGGAGCGCACCGTAGTTATAAACCTCACCGTTGTAAACGATCCATCCCCTGCCGTCGACATCGGTCATGGGTTGGGCGCCCCTGGGACTGAGGTCCAGAACAGCCAGTCTCGTGTGACACAAACCGATGCCAGATGGAGGATCGCTCCAGGTCCCTCGGCCGTCGGGTCCCCTGTGAGACAGGGAGTCGGCCATAGCCTCCAGAAGGGAATTGTGGGCGGGCGGGATCTGACCTCTGCGGTAGATTCCCCCTATGCCGCACATTTATGGACCTCGAAAATCCGCAACGTTGTTGACCGCCTTCCGATCTTTCCCTTATACTTCCGTATCCACTCATCAGGGTCAGATATAAGGGAAACATGGTAAGGTACCGACCAGCACTATGACTATTTTGCATAGTATAGCCGACAAAACTGACCTTTCCAACATAAAAATAGTCACTATCGATGGAAAAAGTGAAAAGTGGTGAGTGCCACGTTGCGGTCCATTTTCCACCAACACAAACCAACGGATTATACTGCGGTCCTGTTGTTTCTCTTCACCCTTTGGACAAGACCCTGGAAAGGATGAAAATGTCCATGAAGATTGAAAGCCTGGGTACACCCTGATGGGTTTTCTACCGGTCAGCAGGAAGATCACCCGCGAGATCAAGGAGTTCATTAAATCACCTCGTTTCGACCCGGAGGCTTCTCCGGAGTCTGACCCGGCGTGGCCGAAGATCTCGATCATCACCCCCTCTTTCAACCAGGCCCCGTTCCTTGAACGCACCTTTCTCTCCATCCACAATCAGAGGTACCCTAACCTCGAACACATCGTCATTGATGGCGGATCCACCGACGGCAGCGTCGACATCATCAGGAAATATGAAAGACGCCTCGCCTACTGGCATACCTTACCCGACCGCGGGCAGAGCGACGCCATCAACACAGGCGCCAGATACGCCACCGGTGCCTATATGACGTGGATCAACTCCGACGACCTCCTCCTCCCCGGCGCTCTGTATAAAATGGCCGGGGCTTTCATGGATGATCCCGGAACCGACCTCGTCTACGGCGATCAGGTGGAAGTGGACGCGGATGATCGCGTCACCAAACGTGTGCACACAATCGATTTCGACATCCGGGATTTCATCTACGAGATCAACATCATCATCCATCAGCAGTCCGCCCTTTGGAGGACTGATCTGTTTCACAGGATCGGTGGCCTGAAACTCTACCGATACGCCATGGATTACGACCTCTTTTACAGGATGTATGCGGCGGGTGCCGACTTCAGAAGGATCCCGGATTTCCTGTCCGCTTTCAGGGTTCACAGCGAAGGGCTCACGGGGTCCGGAGAAGTGGGCCGCCATCGGGGGGAAGAGGTGAACGCTGTGTTCCGAGATTTCACGGGACGCGACCGAAACCTTTTAGACCGGGCGTTCCTCAGATATTATTACAAGGCTAGGCGGTTCGCTATTCAGCCCAGAGCACTTTTGGGGGCTATGGAAAACAGGCTGTGGCGCC
>JALHUC010000280.1 GCA_022865845.1 bacterium
CAGAAGTTCCTCTACAAGGGACCCCTTAAGATCGGATGGAACCGCCGTGACCCTGACTGTGTTCGGCCCGAACTCGCCGATCTCAAAACCGAAGGAGTTCAGTAGTTCGTGGGACGCAAGAAGGTTAGCTGCCTCTGAAGGGCTAAGTGTCAGTACCAGGGGGACGGCAAGGATCTGTACGGGGATCTTCGCACCAGATCGTCCCGACAGGAGGCGGTTAAAGACGATGCGCTCATGGGCGGCGTGTTGATCGATGATGTGAAGTCCGCTTTCACCCTCGAGGAGGATATAGGTCCCCATAACCTGTCCCAGTACCCTTCCGGGTGTTGAGGAGGCACCCAAACCTTCTCTCGTAGCTTCTAAAGCACCTTCCAATGGGGTTTTGACCATCAGTTCCGGGGTCTGCTCTGGCTCCAAACCCGGCTCAAGGCCTGCTTTATCCAGAAGATGCCCGGCAGTACCGAAGGGCAGGTTGGTCTCCCTGGCCCCGACCGGTGCCTCATGAGACCTGGCGCTCACCGCACTGTAGTCTGGCCTCACCGGCTCTCTGATGCTTCTCACAGCGCTCCGGATGGCTTCTGTTATCGGTTCGGTACGCCTGAAACGCACTTCACGTTTTGCAGGATGGACGTTCACGTCCACAAGATCATCATCAACGACCATGGACAGAACCAGCGCCGGGAACCTGCCAGCCGGCCACGAACCGGACAAGGCCGATGAAATGACCTTGTTGAGCACCGGGTCCCTCACCGGACGGTTGTTGATAATGGTCCTGTGCCTGGCACGTCGACTGAAAGTCTCGGTAGGCGGACTGATGAGTCCTTCGAGGGCCACGACCTTCCCGGTATAAGCCAACGGGAGTAGCCTTCCCGACATATCGGCACCCCAGAGAGATACGATGCGGTTCCTGAGTGTGGAGGCCGGCGGCATGTCCAAAAGTAGAGTCCCGTTATTTGTCACCGTAAAGAAGATGGCTGGATTTGCCAGCGCAGCGTCCTCTACTGCAGTCAGGCACCAGGCCGTTTCAGTTTCCCTCGTCCGCATGAACTTCCTTCGGGCTGGAAGCTTGCGGAACAACCCCTCTAACGTGACCGTAGTCCCGCGTGCCCTTCCAACAGGCTCCACTGACAGGAGCTTACCGTTGTCGACGACAACACGGGTTCCAGAGGTGGAGCTGCCATCCCAGCTCTCCAGTTTGAAGTACCCAACCGAGGCGATACTGGGGAGAGCCTCACCACGAAACCCTAAAGTCCTCAGGTGTCTCAGGTCATCCAACGAGGCCACCTTGCTGGTTGCGTGACGTTCGATGGCCATCAGGCAGTTATCCTCATCCATTCCGGCACCGTCGTCCACAACCTGGATCTTTCCACGGCCTCCATCTATCAGGTGCACCCGCACAGATCCGGCGCCGGCATCTATGGCGTTCTCCACCAGCTCCTTGACCACCGACGCCGGGCGCTCCACCACCTCACCGGCGGCGATGACGTCGACGAGGTGGTCGGGGAGGATGCGGATGCGGGGACGGGAAGCGCTCACTCCCTCCCCTCCCCGATCCAGTCCAATGTCCAATGTCCAATGTCCAAAGTTACATACCCCATGAACTCTCCGGATTTCTATTTTTTATCTCAGATCTCAAAGAAAAATCTGTCTCGCGCTCGGTCCCTCCGGTTAGTTCGCTCTTGATCTTCTCCTGCGTTCTGGGTTCTGGGTTCTGCATTCCGGGTTCTACGTTCCAGTCAACCCGGGATTGCTTCGGCATGAGCATCGCCTCGCAATGACGCCGGCCGGGGGCCGG
>JALHUC010000281.1 GCA_022865845.1 bacterium
CTGCCGCGGCATTGTCGGCGCTGCCCGGTCCAGCCACACAGCTCAGATCGCCCTTCCCGACCATCTCGGGATTTTTACTGATCTTCGCTTCCAGTGAATAGGACATAAAAGCCGCTGCGGTCGCACCCGCCCCGGGCAACATGCCGATGAAGTTTCCCAGAACCGTCCCCCGGGCAATGGAGGGGAAGGCGGCTTTCACTTCTTTCCACGAAGGTAGAAGACCTGTCACTTTTCCCATGTAAAACGGCTGGCTCATGCGGCGCTGGATATTTTGCAGAGATTGAGCCACGGCGAACATACCGATCAGAACGGCGATGAAATTGATCCCGTTGCTCAACCCGAGGATGCCGAAGGTAAATCGGCTGATACCGGTCCCAGGATCCATTCCCACGGTTCCCAGCAGCAGGCCGAACACGCCTGCCATAAGCCCTTTGAGAGTGGAGCCGGTGCCGAGACTGGTGATCATCGTAAGCCCCACAAATATCAGGGCGAAATACTCCGGAGGACCGAAGGCAAGAGCGATACGGGAGAGTGAGGGCCCGAGGGACATCAGGATCAGAACACTGAAAGTACCGGCGATCCAGGAACCGATGGCTGTTATCCCCAGGGCAAGTCCCGCGCGTCCCTGACGCGTCATCTCATAACCGTCCAGTGCGATGACGGCGGCTGTAGATGTCCCCGGCACCCGCAGCAGGATCGATGTTATGGATCCGCCGAACATCGCGCCCGTGTAGATCCCGCTCAAAAGCAGCAAGGAGGCCACCGGTGTCAGTCCGAAAGTGATCGGCAGCAGAACCGCAACGGCCATGGATGCGTTGATCCCGGGCAAGATCCCTACTGAGACCCCCACCAGCTGCCCGATAATGATAAATATCAGGTTCCCCGGAATGAGGGCTATACCAAATCCCATTGACAAATTTTGGAAAATCGACATCTGATTAAAACCCCCATGGCCCTTTCGGCAGCGGAACGGTCAGCAGCCGGGCGAAAAGGACCCACATCAGTATTGGAATGAACGCGGCTAAAATGGCCGTCAAGATCGCACTGTATCGCCCGATCAGCCCAATGAAACAAAAAACGAACACCATCGACGCTACCAGAAACCCGACAAAAGGCACCAGGATCACATACCCCACAAACAGAGCGGTGCCTACAAGGAGCGAACGGTTGTCCATGCTCTCGGCGGTGTCGTCCACATCGTTTTGTGTTTCGGACTCGGAAGGGTCTTTATGCTGGAAGGTCTGTAGAAAAAACAGGATGGACAAAAATCCCATGGCGGCAGCTACACCGGCAGGGTAGTGCCCCGGGCCCATTTTGGCCACCCGGGCGAAAGACGGAAACGGCAGCTGGATCGCCAAGTAAATCCATACTGATGACAGACTGACCAGAGTGATCGCCACCAGGCGATTGGGCCATACGTTCAAAGCCATGTCTCCTTTTAACGCTCCGGATTTTGAACAGTCTCAGCCCGCACTCCACCCTTTGGGCGGGAGACAGCACAATGGGGTCTTTAATTACGGATTATTAAAGCCGCACGGAGGTGAGCTCCGTGCGGCCCGGTTTAAGATAGATCAGAAACCGATTTCTTTTAAAATCGCTCCGAACTGTTTTTCCTGTTTCATTATCAAGTCATCAAATGACTGCCCCACGAGAAAATAGGGTTCGATCATGCTTTTTTTCAGGTAGCCCTTGAACACCGGCGTTTGAATCGCCTGGAGCGATGCGGAGATCAGATAATCGACGACCGCGTCCGGTGTTCCCTTTTTGACGACCAGCCCCCTGAATTTGGGCACCACCACGTCCCACCCCTTGTCCAGAAGGGTGGGGATCTCAGGCATACCATCGAGCCGCTGTCCTGCTGCAATGGCAATGATAGCCACGTCTCCAGCACTCACCTGGCCGGCGACCTGATTGACCTCGGTGACCGTTGCATCGATGTGTCCGCCCAGCAGCGCCGCCAGCTGTTCGCCGTCGCTGTCAAAGGGCACATACCCGAATTGGGTCCCCGCGGCTTTACCCAGCATAATACCCACGATGTGATCGTCTGTTCCCAGCCCGAAGGTGCCGATCTTGATCTTTCCAGGGGCCTTTTTTGCGGCATTTACGAAATCTTCGATGGTTTTGTAGGGGCCGTTTGCCTTGACGGCGATAGCTTTCGCGTCAAAGCCCCACATGATGATGGGAGTGAAGTCCTTTGCGCTGTATTTGAGTGCCGGTTTTGTCAAGGGCGTGAAGACGAGGTTGTTGGTGACACCGAGCAGGGTATAACCGTCGGCGGGTTTCCCCTGGACATAGGACATACCGACGGCGCCACCGCCACCACCTTTGTTCACAGCATAAAGGCTCTGAGGGAAAATCCCCTCCGTGGCCTTTACGAATGTACGGCACATTACGTCACTCCCGCCGCCCGGCGATGCCCAAACCACCATTTCGACGGTTTTTGATGGGTAATCAGCGGCCAATGCGTCGGTTGCTGGAACGGAAAGTACCAATCCCAGTGTGATCAACACAAAAAACAAGCTGAATAATAGAGAGTTCCTGTTTTTTACCATTTTTTATTCCTCCTCAATTCAAGGTTTTTACGTGCTACGATCACTCGCTACCAAAAATATCACCCCCGAAAGATATCACCCCCTTTTTTGAAATAGTGGCCACCCTGGACGTTTTCGTAGCTGAAGACGTCCGCGACCGCTTAAAAAACAGAAGCCGACCCGAGAAAGCCATTGATTATTGCTCTTCGCTTCCTTCGCCCTGCAGCCTCTTGCTGCCTGGAATTTTGGCAGGGGCACAATCACGCCGGATTGAGTCCCTCATTTTCATTAATATCGCCCCGACTCGTTCTGAGAAACGTCTACAGATCAATTCCTGCAACATTTTCCTGACCTGGAGTGTAAACCTGGTTGGTGAGAATATCGAAGTGTTCTTCCAGAGCGAGGATCGCACGGTCAGCATCCCGCCGACGTATCGCCTCCACTATCTCATTATGGATCTGAAGCATCATTTCCATCCGTTCTTGTCCTGCTTCGTAGTAGGTCCTTCGCATGTGAACCCACAGCAGCTGGTGTGTGGCATTAAGAATATTTTCCATCATCGAAACGATCAGGTGGTTGTTGGTGGCATGGGCGATGCTCATGTGGAAGGATTTTCCGTATTGAAGAAACGATTCATAATCTCCCTGCATCCCCTTTTCATAGCGCATTCGCCACGATTCCTCGATATCTTTGATCTCCTTGTCACCGGCCACCGATATGGCTACCCTGGCCACACCGATCTCCATGGCTTTTCTGGCCTGCAGAACGATCAGCGGGCTTTCACTTTCTTCCAGAACCTCAAAGGCCTGCCTGGCAAGTTCCTCGGAATCAAAGGAATCGGTAACGTAGTTACCGTCTCCGGGACGACTGTTTACGATCCCAACTATTTGAAGTGCACTGATGGCTTCCCGAACCGAAGGGCGGCTGACTCCCATCTGCTCGGCGATCAAACGCTCTGGAGGCAGTTTGGACCCTGTGGGATAGACATTGCTCCGGATCTTTTTAACGATCTGCTCGGCAATGATCGAGCTTCTCTTCTTAAAAACGGAATTTGAGAGTTTAGCGAAGGCCACGCTGCAGATCCTTTCTTTGACCAATTGCCTTACCGGTTTTACCGGTATGACCAATTCCCTATTTTTACTGACTCGTTCTCTGCCTGTCAACTATAAAATGGATTCCCATGGGGTGCCAAAGGTGTCACCGGGTTGCTCACACAAGGAGTTACGAGGATCGAATCTGACCAGTATTTCACTCCGGGGAAAGGGATGAAGCTGCTGCTTTAACCCACCTCTTTTAGTCTCTTTTGACAATCCGTGAGATACTTATTTGATGTACCGCACCTTCCGGAAGATCTCTTCCATCACCGGCCCCTTCTTCTGGTCAAACCCGGCCCTGTTTCTCTCGAACAGGTTGTTTCCCTTTGTGTCGATGGA
>JALHUC010000282.1 GCA_022865845.1 bacterium
CGACATGTGAAGGTTCCCTTCGGGGGACCACCAGTCCCTTCTTCGGCGGCCCCTGCCGGAGGTCTGCCGGTCAGCCACCACAACAGTCCACTCGGGAGCTCCACCTTCGGCCATCTTGAGCAGGTGGTCGTTGGTGGAACCGAGTGATTCGAAATGATGATATATCATTGGGAATTCTCATGATTCAATTTTGGTGAAAGGAACTGAATTTGATTTCGAATTGCGGAACAACTGCTCATCACAGATTAAGATGTATACTGCGTTCTAATTCACAATCCGTAATCCGGTATCCGTAATCATTCAGCTACGATCTCCATGGCGATATCCACCGCCGGAGCAGAGTGGGTCAATGCTCCCACTGAGATATAATCCACCTTTGCCGCATCAAGGTAGGCACCAATGTTGTCCAGACCGATACCCCCGGAAACCTCCAGCCTGGCTCTTCCTTCACAGATCCTGACGGCCCTGGCAACCTCTTCGGGGGTAAAATTGTCAAGCATGATAATTTCAGCACCGCTGCCCAACGCTTCCTCAAGCCCATCCAGATCGTCCACCTCCACCTCAATTTCGAAGCCTTTCGGGACGTTACATCTGGCTCTTTTTACAGCCTTGCCGATACCTCCGCAGGCGGCGACATGGTTATCCTTGATAAGCACTCCGTCGTGAAGACCCATTCGGTGGTTTGTACACCCCCCTGTCCGAACCGCCATTTTGTCCAGCCACCGCCAGCCAGGAACGGTCTTTCGGCTATCGAGGACAACGGTCCTTCCAGAGGCAATGAGAGCGTAACGACGCGACAAAGTCGCCACACCGCAGATCCGCTGGAGGAAATTCAGGGCGGTCCTCTCCCCTGCAAGGAGGGCCTTCATGAGCCCTTCAACCTCTGCAAGGGTATCCCCGGCGGCGACGGCCTCACCCTCAGCCCTCAGGGAGGTGAACACAACCCCTGACTCGATCCTGCCAAACACTTCGCGGGCAACTTCCAGACCGCAGCAGATCAGCGGCTCCCTTGCCTCGATAATTGCCCTGCCCTTCAAATCGTCGTCCAGCAAAGCCTCTGAAGTCAGGTCCCCGGTACCGAGGTCCTCTTCAATGGCAAGCTCAATGAGCCTGATGACCTGTCCGGGCAGTCTACTCATTGACAACCTCGCAAAAAGCCTCTTCGAGTCTTCTTAAAGGGCGGTCACGCCTTGGGCGTGATCCCCCGCCAGTCCCGCCGATGGCGGGACTGTTTGATGGGCTTTTAATGAGCTCATCAATCATTAAGACGCTCCAGGTTCTCCTGCAGTTTACCCTTTTGCGCGACCAGTTCTTCCAGAAGGTCTTTGTTTTTCTGAACAACCTCATCGGGGGCCTTGTCCAGGAACTGGGGATTGACAAGTTTTTTCTCCACCTTGGCAAGTTCCACGTTAACCTTCGCAAGCTCCCTTGAAAGCCTTTCTGATTCAGCCCCACGGTCCAGGTCGTCGGCGGCTGAAATGAGCACCTCCTGCCCCCTGACAACCGCCGCCGAAAGACCGGCATCGACTTCTCTTTTTTTGGCGAATCTGATGTCCGAGAGTCTGGCCAAACGGATTATGTCAGCTGAGGATCCATCCAACATCTCAGCTATGCCGCTGTCTGGGCACACAAATGTGGCCTGCACTCTGGTGGATGGCGGGATCCCCAGTTCGGTTCTCAGGTTGCGGATGGTCGTGATGAAATCCATTACAACATTCATGATTTCCTCGGCCTTCTCGTCCGCGTCATCCGGCATGGCTTCAGGATAGGGAGCGATCATTATACTTGCCCCTTCTGACGGCAGCCTTTGCCAGATCTCCTCCGTCACGAAAGGCATGACGGGGTGAAGCAGCCTGAGAAAGTTGTCGAGGACCATTCCGGCAGTTACGGCGGTCTCATGAAGTGCGCTTTCACCCTTGTCACCGTACAGTGACGGTTTTGCCAGTTCAAGATACCAGTCGCAGTACTCATGCCAGAAGAACTGATAGAGAATATGTGCGGTATCGTTAAACCGATAACCTTCAATGCTCTCCCGGGTCTGAGCGATGACTGTAGCGAGGCGGCTCCTGATCCACCTGTTGTGGATCTCCCCCGCATCAGGCGGGGAAATAAGATCCTCCCCTGAGACTTCCTCGAGGTAGGACAAGACCAGCTTGGAGGCGTTCCAGATCTTGTTTATGAAGTTGCGGTAGCCCTCGATCCGGTCTCCCGCCAGTTTAATGTCCCGTCCCATTGCCGCGAAGGCGGTGAGTGTAAAGCGAAAGGCGTCTGCGCCATACTGGTCGATGACGACCAGCGGGTCAATAACGTTACCTCGGGACTTGCTCATCTTATGTCCCTCTGAATCCCGAACAAGGGCGTGTATATAAACCTCCTTGAAGGGAACGTCCCCCATGAACTTTATACCCATCATGATCATGCGTGCCACCCAGAAAAACAGGATGTCAAAACCTGTGACCAGACAACTTGTGGGATAGAACTTTTTCAGTGCATCTGTTTCCTGAGGCCATCCCATGGTGGAAAAAGGCCAGAGAGCCGAGGAGAACCATGTGTCGAGCACATCCTCCTCCTGGTGGAGATCAGAGCTGGAACATTCCGGGCAGGTTTTGGGTTCCTCGACCTGAACAATGACCTCGCCGCAGTCTCCGCATTTCCAGACCGGGATCCTGTGCCCCCACCATATCTGTCTTGAGATGCACCAATCCCTGATATTGTACATCCATTCGAAGTAGGTCTTCTCCCAATTCCCTGGGATGATACTGATCCTGCCGTCCTTGACCGCCTCAATGGCCGGCTGGGCCAACTCTTTCATCCGGACAAACCACTGAAGGGACAGGATCGGTTCTATGACTGTCTGACATCGGTAGCACTGACCGACAGCGTGATCGTAATCCTCCACCTTAACCAGATACCCGCCCTCCCGCAGATCTTCAATAAGCTTCTGCCGGCATTCGTAACGATCCATCCCCTCGTAGCGCTCACCGGCTTCGTGGGTCATAGTGCCGTCCATGGAGATGACGACCATCTTGGGCAGATCGTGCCGCTCCCCGATCTCAAAGTCGTTGGGATCGTGAGCAGGGGTGACCTTCACCGCCCCCGTACCGAACTCCATATCGCTGTAATCGTCTGCGATGAGAGGGATATCCCTCCTGGTCATGGGAAGGTGGAAACTTTTGCCAATGAAGGACCGATATCTTTCATCAGCCGGGTTCACAGCAACAGCCGTGTCTCCGAGCATGGTCTCAGGCCTAGTCGTGGCAACCACGACCTCACCTGACCCATCTACTGCGGGATACCGTATATGATAAAGATGTCCCTTTCGGTCGTGGTGCTCAACCTCCAGATCCGAAAGGGCCGTATGGCATCTTGGACACCAGTTTATGATGTAATCTCCCTGGTAAATAAGGCCTTCGTGGTAGAGGCGCACGAAAACCTCACGTACGGCGATGGAAAGACCGTCGTCCATAGTGAACCGCTCACGCTCCCAGTCACAGGAGGAACCAAGTCGGTGAAGCTGCTGGAGAATAACCCCCCCGTATTTTTCCTTCCACTCCCAGACGTTTTCGATGAATTTTTCCCGTCCGAGGGCGTGACGATCAGTCCCCATGGAAGCCAGTTGTTTCTCAACCACGTTCTGGGTGGCGATCCCCGCGTGGTCTGTTCCGGGCATCCATAGGGCCTCGTGTCCGGCCATCCTCTTGTACCGGATGAGGACATCCTGGAGAGTATTGTTCAGGGCGTGCCCCATGTGGAGAGAGCCAGTCACATTGGGCGGCGGAATAACGATACTGTAGGGCACACGGTCTGAACATTCATCGGCATGGAAATATCCGTTTTTTATCCAATCAGCGTACCAGTGTTTTTCGGACCCGATCGGGTCGAAGTGTTTCGGCATCTCTTTAGTCATGCTGCTCCTTAGGCGGGGATACATCGGGTGAAACGTGAAAGGTGAATCGTGAAAGGTTCACAAATCACAATCAACTATTTACTGTTCACCATTCACTGTTCACGGTTCACTGCTCTTCTCATACAAAAGAGGGCTGCCGGTCACCCGTCAGCCCTCATAAAGCTTGTCACCATGAGCATCAGGATCCGTCTTTGATCTTCTGAATAACCTCCCGGATAAGGACTTCCGCCATCTCCGGAACTACCTCCCAGACGATCTTTTCGACCTTATCTTCAACTATCTTTCTTATGGCTGCATCGTCCGGAACAGCCCCACCAGTTTGGGAGGAGGCTACAACCATCGGCTCAGAAATAGATGGCACCGGGACCGGGACAACAGGGACATCCATGACCGGTTCCGGAATCGCCCCAACAGGCAATTCCACTACCGACTCGGTAATGGGCTCAGTCAAGAACTCCTCCGGTAATTCGGGGGTGAGGTCGACCGCCAGTTCAAAGGGCGCCTCAGGTTCCGGCTGAGCTGGAATGTTTACAGGGGGGGCCAGCTCAGGTACTGGTATCGGATCGGGAGTAAATTCGAGAACCTCCGGAGGGGCCTCCATCACGCCGTTGGCGCTACTGCTCTCGATCACGCCATCGGCGTGGCTCTGGGCAGGCTGAAAGGGTACAGGTTCAGATACGGGTGCGGGCTCGTGTGCTGGAGAGAACACAGGCTCAGGGTTGAAAATGGGGGATGGATCCAGTGTCAGAAAATCCGGTGAGATCGTCTCCCCTGTGAGAGCAGCTTGATCCCCGGCAGGTTCAGGAACCACGAAGGACACCTCCTGGGAGTCAACTTCGGAAGCAGCCTGGGGCAGTTCCATTTCGAAAGTCACCTCTTCTACCGCATCGTCCAGAAAGTCTGCGTCAGGAACCTCTTCAACACCCCCGGTCTCGAAACCGAAGAAATCCTTCTCCATGTTCTCAACACGGCTTCTCTCCACCATTTCGGGCACCTGAACGGGGACAGGAGGCACTGATGGCTGTGGTTCCATCTGGGGTACCGGCTCACTCTCAACCACCTCAGGAATTTGAAAAGTTTCAGGAGGCGATGCGGCAGGAGGCTGAAATACCGGTGGTGGAGATTCAGGCCGGCCGATGCCGACATCGAAACTTCCCACGTCTACAACACCTGTATCTTCAATCGGACCGAACCCGGGTGCCGGAGCGCCGCTCTCCATACCCCGCGCATCGTCGCCCATATCACTGAGGATGTCCCATATATCCGGTTCTGACTCCTCGACGACCCTGGGTGGCGCAGGTGCTTCGGGTACTGCTTGCGGTACTGGCTCGGGTACTGCCTCAGCGACCGTTCCAGGATGGGTGGCAGCCCCACTATCTGCTGCAGGGATCGCCGCTGGAGAAGCAGCGGGAATGTCCACGATGAGGGTTTTCACCTTTGCAATGAGTTCACCAGATTCGAAAGGCTTTGTAATAAAATCGCTCGCTCCCGCCGATTTCGCCTCTTCCTCATCAAAAGCCTCGAAGGTACCGGCAAGAAGCAGAACTGGAACCAAGCTTGTCTCCGCCAGTTGCTTGACAGCTCTGCAAAGCTCATAACCGTTCATCTGGGGCATGATGACATCGGCGAGAACAATGTCCGGTTTCCAGCTTTTGACAAGCTCAAGAGCCTCTGCACCGGTTCCCACCGACTGAACCTCAAACGGCTCATCTGCGAAGGTCAATGCAATGACCTTCTGGATCGTTACACTGTCGTCAGCAACAAGGATCCTTTTCATTTTCTTTCCTCCCCCCCTAACCGTTCACCGCAACACCTCGGGGGTAAAAGGTGTCATTGATGTCAGACTGAAATTATTTATAGCTCGGTTGCCTGTTGGCCATTATTACTAATCTATCATGTTTATGGCATAATTCAGACACAGGTTCATGCACAGCACACGGATCAAAAAAGCCGATCCATTTCCAGAAGGATCAGCTCACCCCCTGTTTTTTTCAACACACCTGTAATAGCATCAGTGTTAACCGAAAACTCGCCCTCCCAGGGAGCAATCTCATCCTTTTCACCGCTGATTATTACTCCACCCATATTACGCACCCTGAAACCCACCGGGTTATCTACCGGGCCTGTCACAATGACAAAGTTGCCGGTTTCATCGTGCCGGCTTCCCAAAAGGTCGAGAAGTGAAAACACCGGCAGAACCATGTTGCCACGGTATGAAAGGATGCCTTCAAGGGGAAGCCTTCCGCCCGGCACAGGTACCAGGGATACCACGTTAAGAACCTCACGAACCGTTTCGATGGGAACCGCAAACCGGTAACTGCCAACCGTGAAACTTATCAGTCTCCTTTCCAGCATCAGGTCAACTCCCTAAATCTAATGAAATCAACCGGGAAAGGTCAAGTTCCAATACGAGCCCATCCTTTCGAAACCGGACTCCAGCAATAGGGATATCGATGTAGGGAAGTGCCCTCTCAGGGAAGGCAGCCATCGCAGTGGAAGCCTCGATGCCCAGTACATAATCAACGGCAAAAGCCCTGCCTTTATCTCCCCACCTGACGACCACGACCTGAGAACTGTCGATCACGTCAGATCCCGGAAGCAGGATGTCAACCGGAAACCAGGTTCCCCTTGAGAGAACCCAGTGCTGGGGATGCAACCCCTCTGGAGAGCCTTCCGGGATCACACCCTCTGGAAGATCCTGCACGGATTGGATCCTGTCCGCTCCAAGAATCTCATCGATGTGGCTAAAGGGCAAACTGACCAGATGAGCTCCCGCGCGAACAATAACTACCCTGTCAGCCATTACCGGAATTCCCTCCTCATATTGGCATCCTTTACCAAAACTACCATTTGCCATTGTATCAGTCAACCGAAGTCCCCGAAAGGTAACGTAAAAAATGGACTTTTGTTGAACATCCAGGTTCCCGTGCATCAGGTGGGTATGGTATAGAG
>JALHUC010000283.1 GCA_022865845.1 bacterium
ACAGCCAGGATTACAACAGCACTAACAGTAATGCTCCTGATCCTTTTTACCTATGCCTGCAGCCAGGGGCAGCAGTCCACTGAATCGGCTGCCACTGAGGCCGCTGCCACTGAGGCCGCTGCCACCAGCGATGCTGCAGCGATGGTTAACGGTCAATCGATCCCCATGTCCGAGCTCGAGACCGCAGTACGTAACGTTGTCATGCAGAACGGTATGGATGGCAGTGCTCTGGATTCATTCTTGAGTCAGTTCGGGCCCAGGATCCTCTACCAGCTCATCGATGGAGAACTTCTCTTCCAGGCCGCCAAAAAAAGCGATTTCAAACCTGCCGAAGAGGATGTAAACAACGCTTTTGCCGAACTTTCCGGCCGTTATGAGGTTGCGGAGGAGTTCCAGGCAGAGCTGGAGTCCAGGGGGTTCACTGAGGCCTCCCTCAAAGCCAATATAGCCAAGCAGCTGACCATACAGAAATTTGTGGAAGGAACTATTGTAACTAAGGCAGTAGTCCCGGAGGACACAGTACGGGAAGCATACGAGCAGAATCCTCAGAATTTTTCCAGCCAGGAGGAGGTCAAGGCCAGCCATATTCTCATCAATTCTGCAGAGGGCGACCCCCAGGAAAAGAAGGATGAGGCCCTGAAAAAGGCCAAAGAAATTGCTGCCAAAGCCAAAGCGGATGGTGCCGATTTTGCGGAACTGGCCCGCACATATTCAGAAGGTCCCAGTGCCCCATCGGGAGGGGACCTGGGTTTCTTTTCGCAGGGCCGGATGGTCAAGCAGTTCGATGAGGCGGCTTTCTCCATGAAGGTGAACGAAGTCAGCGACCCTGTCCTCACCCAGTTCGGATATCACATAATAAAGGTGACCGATCGAAAAGAGGGATCAACCGCTTCCTTTGAGGAGGTAAAAGATAAGCTCATTCAGGACCTTAAGAACGGTATGATCAATGAACTGATCGGTGAAAAACTTTCCCGGTTGAGGGAAGAAGCAACCATCGAGATTCTTTTCACACCGGCACCCCCAGCGGCACCAGGGCCAGGGGGCGAGCCTCTCGGACAGCCGGCGAAATAGAACTACCGAAAAAGGGCCATGGCCTCATTGACATTTATTCGCAAGAAGGTATATTTGAAACGGTTGGGAGGGGCGGCTTCATGGGGCTGCCCCTTATTTTGTCCAGAGCATGAGTGTATTCATTGCTATGATGTGCTTCAATTCTGACGTGCCTATGCAAATTAAACCCAGACTTTCCCTACGCTGCCTCCCTGCCAGATACCTGGCAGCATTCACAACTATCATCCTGACTATTCTAGTGACCGGTACCTGTTGGCCGGCTGATCCAGGAGAGCCGGTGGCCCATGTAAACGGAGCCACGATCTTCAAGTCGGACCTTTCATGCGCTATTGAAGCCGCCTTGGCCAGGAACCTGATATCGCAACGTGGAGATATTAAAGACCCTGGTTTCGATAGGGATCAAGTTGACAATGAAATAGCACTGTACCGACTGATCGATATCGAACTGCTTTACCAGGAAAGTCTCAAACATCGGTTTTACGGACTTACCGAGGAGAGCACCCAACGCTATCAGCTTGAGGTGAAACGTCTCGGCGGAGAGGACCAATTGATCTCCGCACTCCAGTGCAACAGTATGTCCCCTGAAGAGTTTCGCAGGACCATATTCAGAAGACTTTCCATAAAACGTCTTCTGGACAAGGTGATTTACTCCAGTATCCAGGTCACAGATGATTATATCCGGGATTACTATGAACTGAACAAGGACAAGTTCCAGAAACCTGAATC
>JALHUC010000284.1 GCA_022865845.1 bacterium
AGGAAAAGATTCATATTTCAATTCCTGAATTCCTGAATTCCTGAATTCTACGAGTGTCCAATTTTCATGCAAACTGTACAAAAACAAACGAGAACAACTACTTAACCACTCAACTTCTTACCCACTTAACGAGGTCTGTATGTTGTGGTTCCTTTTTCTTTGACTCGCAAGTAGAATTTCCCTATAGCCCTTCCCCGAAAAAACAAGTTCTTATCAATTATCCTGGTGTAGGGACGCGGGGATCTCTTTAAAGAGATTGCTGCGCCCCGGCCGTTTTTATACAACCCATGCCGGAACCTCAGGATATTGAGCTGTTACATTTGGATTTATCTTCACTTCTTTTTGCAAATATTGTATGAAAGTACCGGTCTATTATGCTTTACCGGGTTGCCCTTTAATATATCCTAACGTCGCAACCGGCACCGTCCAAGACCTCACAAGAGAATCCTATGGGAAATAATATTTACCGGAGATTGGCGAAACACCTGGATAGACTCCCAGGCGGCTTTCCCCCCACAGAAAGCGGCGTTGAGCTACGAATCCTCCAAAGGCTCTTTACGCATGATGAGGCAGAGCTGGCCCTTCATCTGACACTCATACCTGAGGAATCCCGTGTGGTCGCCCGTCGTGCCAAAATCATCCTTGAAGAGGCAGAGCGGCGTCTAAATGAAATGGCTGGAAAGGGACTTATTTACACCATTAAACCCAAAGGCATGCATACCCTTTACATGGCAGCCCAGTATGTCATAGGTATCTGGGAGTATCATGTGAACGATCTTGACCCGGATTTCATCAGGGATATGAACGAGTATTTACCTTCCCTCATCGAGACATGGGAAAAGACTCCTCAGTTGCGGACTATCCCTGTGGGCCGCAGCATTAGTGCCCCCATGGGGGTCTTGTCTTATGAAAAGGCGGAGGATCTTGTTCGTGCCCAGAAGAGATTTCTGGTAGCCCCCTGTATATGCAGGCGGGAGCATAAAATGATTGGCCAGGGATGTGACAAACCTGAGGAAAGCTGCCTGGTCTTTGGAACGGGGGCTGACTACTATCGCAGGAATGGGCTCGGCAGGGTTATTGACCTGGAGGAGACTCTGGATATCCTGAAAAAGGCAGACAGGGCCGGGCTTGTACTTCAACCCAGCAATGCCCGCAGGATTATAAACATTTGCTGTTGCTGCGGCTGCTGCTGCCAGGTACTAAAAAATCTCAAGCGCCACCCGGAGCCTGCCACTATTGTATCCTCGCCTTTCATTGCAGCTGCCGACGCTGATACATGTGAAGGATGCGGCGTCTGTATTGATCGTTGCCAGATGGAAGCACTCAGGATGGAAGATGAGAAGGTAGTGCTGGATGCGAACCGCTGCATCGGCTGTGGGCTCTGTGTATCCACATGTCCCACGGGCTCCCTCACCCTGGTCCGCAAGCCCGAATCCGAGCAAAAACAGGTACCCGGGAACATGGTTGAGGCCGCCATCAGTTTAGGGCGGGCCCGGGGTAAGCTCGGCCCCTTAAGCCTTGCAAAAATGCAGCTCAAGTCAAAGTTAGACAGGCTACTGGCGAATAAGCGGCCGAAAGGTTAAGATCATCCATGCTGGCCCAAGGGTGATCTTCGCGACCCAGTCCTGCGATTTTACGACACTTGGAGATGAGATTCTTTCTAAGATCGTTCAGAGTAGCGTAGGGATAGATCTTATTTTCCATGTGTTTTCGTTGAAGCATAATTACCGCAGTTTTGGATGCGCCCCGCTGTTGAGCGAGGAATCAGAAGGGACACGGTCAATGGCTCTTATTGGGTGAGTTTTTTAATAATGTCCCAAATGAACAACTCTGTTCTTTCCAACACTTTTGGATCGATATGATCCAAATTATCGGAGGGTTGGTGCCAGTTGGGGATCCATCCTGAAGGGTCATGGTTCACAAATGCCAGGCACTTCAAGCCGGCCATTAAAACAGGACTGCCATCCGTATATGCGCCTTTCATGTCAAAGGGGCGAACATCCAGCTCAGGATGTTCTGCTGCCACCTCTCTTACAA
>JALHUC010000285.1 GCA_022865845.1 bacterium
GTTTTCTTTCTCTGCTTTTTCTATAGTTGCACTTAACTTTTGATATACACCGAGTGCCACAATTAAAATAGCTGACACCACAATGAGTAAAGCCGGATACAGCAAAAGGGTAAGATCTTCCGTTCCTGCTTTAAATGTAAAAACCAATCCTTCAATACTAACTGCAATAGTAATGATTGCAATTATTTTTGTAATTGTTCTTCTTGCTTCTTCAGGATCACGAAGCTCTTTATTCATAAATACTTCTTCTTCCATCATATACTGTGCAACATCAATAATGGCTGCAGATATTATTATTGCACCTACAGACTGAAGTATTAATGGAATAAAATAAGTTCCTCCCATAATGCTGGAAATAACGTCATAAACAGACCATCCCATTATTATTAGGGATAGGGCTATAAGAATTAAAGCCGCGAAAAGATGAACTCCAGAGAAAATAATATTAAACATTTTTTTCATGATTTGACCTTTATGAATTTTTTACTAATGATGCCCTGTCTGTCATCGATATAATACGCATAACAATAATATCATAGGGTTTTCCACTTTTTGTCCCAAACCAACGTCGCAGCACCTGCCAGGCTTGTCAAAATCACTGATTTATGATCCCTGCCACCCTGATATTTCATTTTTTATGGGCCTATACGGGATATTATGTGGAACAAGGATAAATCCAACAAGTTCTTATACACTGGTCCCCGCTTGAACCTTCGACAGTATAACTGGCATCGCAGGCCACAGCATTCTCGCAAAGCCTATCACTTTTGAGGGAAAAATCCTCAAAAATTACGGTTCATCAAGTCGTACCGTTCACGTTAAGTCAGTCGCTTTTTCATCGTAAACCTGGGGTAAATGTGGAGTCAGAGCTCAGAGTCTCGGATTTAGCATCTTTGAGTGTTAAAAAACCTGAGAATATGCTTGTCTCGCCGTAGCTTACAGCGACTTGTCCCCCGTAGCCTTGCGCGAAGGGGGAAGGCGGAAGGTGCGACCCCAAGGGGCGTCTGTTCACGCCTATACCAACGTTTCGCGTAACCGGTTTGAAAAAGCTGCGTCGCTTTGCTATGCAGCGTTTTCAAGTCCGAGTTGACGCGATTGTTAGGCAATTCTACTTGCTGGAGCCAAAGTCATTTTCGGACTTTTCCCAAGCATCATGGAGAGCCTTATATGCATTTGAAAACCCTTTTTTCATATGCTCCCAAGCGTTTTCAGTACTACTTTTCAGGCTGCCATACCATTCGGCTACCTGATTTCGATGCTTGCGTAGCGCCTTGAGACTATCACGAGCCTTTTTGCGCGCATCCTTATCCATTTTGTCCCAGCTTTCATCAACATGTGCCTCCAACGTATCAATGCGCTTATCCAGTTTATCCAGGGCCGTTTTTGTTATGCGAATCGCCTCGTCCTTCTGGTCAGCGGTATACGCGTCAAGCGACTGAAGTAAATCTTGTGTTTCTTGCTTAACCTCTTCAATTGACGTTTTGTCAGTCGATGTTTCCGCATAGCACAGCGGTGTGATTCCGAGGATACTAATCAACACAATTGCACAGATATTAAATTTCATTTGCCATCCCCTTTTGTTATGGCTGCTATGACCATGCTGTTTATCTGAATCTGGAAGTAGCCGACTTCAGCGCATTGCCGAGCGTGTTCCACGCACTATCCATGCCTGCCTTGAGATCCTCCCACGCATCGTCGCTGGCTTCCTTAAGTTCGGCAAGTTTACTGCTGGCTGCTTCTTGCATAGATCGCAGTTCCTCTATTTGCTTGTAATACTCAAGTTGTGCATCGGCTTTCGCTTTATCAGCTTTTGCCTTGAGCTTGTCGATCTCTGCGCTCCACTCGTCCAATTGTGCCTGCAGTTTCTTTTGGTAAGCTTCTTTCATGCTCATTGTTAATCTCCTTTTTTGATTGGGTTTGTATTCAGATTGTACTGCAAGCCCGGATAATTCACGATAGTACTTGAAAAAGTAACGGACATCACGTAACGTGTTGAGTTATAAAGAAAAAAACGATGACCGTCTTTCCCCGCTCAGCTATGATGGCTCTCCGTTTTTACGTGGCGGAGCAGCACCGGACGCCCGAACAAGGCGATGAGCACCAGTAGCCCGAGGAAAACGAGCGCCAGTGGATCGGTTCGAATCAAGCGGACAATAAGGGCAACTGAAGCAGCGGCCCCGGCCAGCGCCCCAAATCCTGTCACGGCGCGCACGCCTGCCCGCTGATGAAACGGCTATGGGGGTCAGGCCCGGAATTTAACAATATCCCCTACCCAAAATAAGTTAACCATACCTTCTATCCCCACGTTGGCAGAGCTTTTGCTTCCCTTCCCAGAAGTTAAAGGTGCCAGGGAACAGAAAAAATCCTGTCAATCCTATTGATCCTGTCTAAAACTGCTTTTCCAGAAACTCTCGGGGGCGCATCTTTGGGTTTAAGGTTTTGTTGTATGGTCCCGTTGGAGCCCGTTCGCCTGCATTAAAACTCCCCTTCCCTCACCAGCTTCCTTTTTCTAAGCTTCTTCACGACCTTCGGTTTCACCGGATCATTCCCCTTTAACACCCCTTTCCCCTTCTTCACCTTTTTCGCGGCCACGCTGTCCAGGTTCGCCAGTTTCTTCGCCCCTTCCAGGGCCGTCTGGTCGCTGTCATAGTACTTGAACCACGGCAGGCCGGCGTTGGTGTAGCTTTGAGCATCAGGAAGCTGAGTCGGGGGCTCCTCACCGGTGAGACCGAAATACTGAACGCTGTTGGCTATGTGGACATAGCAGCGCGAACTGACGTCCCGCTCCCACACATTGAACCCGTAGGTGTCCTCGAAGATCTCCTGCCGCATGAGGCCGCCGGGAGCAAGGCCCATCTCCATGTCGGCCTCGCCAACACACATGTCGATTGGCGCGGAATCGGTCAGGTAGATGTCCTCATGGCTCAGCTTGTCGTATTCCGTCCTCTTCATGGGGAAAGCGATGATCTGCACGCCGCCGTGTTCAGCTTCACCAGTGAGCTGCTCTTCCGCCGTATAACCCTCGCCCAGGGGCATGGCCACGAACTGGCGGATGAGCCCCTCGTCCACGTTGAAGCCGTCCAGCCAGGGCTGGTCCGGGACCACCAGGTAGTCCTGGGGCTTCCGGGTTAGCTTGTTCTTCCAGTCTTCCCCGGTGACAGCGTCGATCTTGCCGGCAGCCACCTTGATGGCCATGGGATAAGAGCCGTGGAGGTAGATCCACATAGCTTCTGCCTGGTACATGGGCAGGAAGACGCCCCCGCGGGCCAACCACGTTTCCGGAACGGTGTCCTTATAGTCGTCCACGTGGAACAGGGGGAAACATCCAAAACCGGGCGGAAGGTTATACTCCCGGTTGTCATCTGGTATCCGGAGAGTTCTTTGAAACTCAATGCTGCATTTTGCCTCCGGGTGTACCTCCGGAAAACTGAAAACCAATCGGTCGTTTTTAAGTTCGATCATTTTATCTCCCTTCCCCTTCTCCTTACCATTCCCCGTCCCTTACTTCCCTCACGATCCTCAAGATGGCTTTATCAGGCTGTTCCTTCAGTTGGCGGATCAGATCTGCGAAGACCTGGGGCCGTTTCCGGATGATCTCCTGCAGGTCCGAAGAGACCTTCCCCGCCATAGCCAGCATCAGGTCCGGGTCCTCACCCAGGTCCAGGGCCAGCCGCCGGATGGTATCCTCCCCGGGCGGCGGGACCTGGTCCCTCTCGATCTTGCTCAGGTACGCCGGCTCGACGTTGATCCTCTGAGCCACCTGACGGAGGGAGTAGGATCGATCCCCTTCCCTGAGCTTTTCCCTCGCTTCTCTTATGTAGGCGCCTAGTGTCATGTGTACTACATAGTACACGTTTTTCCGGTTATGTAAAGAAGGTTTGATAAAGTTCAAATTGTTAGGGAATTGGATGCGGGTGGGTGCGGATTGGTTCTGGTGCACGGGTGCACCGGTGCACGGGTGCACAAAAAGAGCGGCCCTTCCGGGCCGCCTGCGCACTTCCTTATCTCCTACCCCTTCTTCTCATTCCCCATTAACCTTTTATCTTTCCCCCGTTTTTTCAATCGCTTCCCTAACCCACGCATTCAGACTCTTGCCCTCACTTTTGGCTTTCAGGAACGCCTCCCGGTGGACCTCCGGTGGAACGCGGACCACGAACTTACCGGAAAAGGGACGGTCCGGTTCTTCACCCCGCTCCCGGCAGAACTCGAGATAATCCTCCACCGATTCTCTAAGTGCTTTTTTTAATTCATTTACAGATTTCCCCTGGAAAGTTATCACGTCCCGTGTGTTGATGACCTCGCCGTGGAAGGTTCCGACCTCGTCATCGTAGTCGATCCTTCCGACGTAACCTTTGTAATTGAACATCACCTGACTCCCGCTTCGTTCAGAAACCTGCGTACTGACCTGACCGTGCCCCGATCGGTCTCTTTCCCTGGATGCGGCCTATGATAGACTGCCCGGACCCCCTTCAGATGAACCCGGATCCTCGAACCCCGTCCTTCTGATATCTCTCCCCCCAAAGCAACAAAAAGCGATTCAATGTCGGTCCAGAGAATATCCGGCCGAACAGGGTCCTCGAAGATAAGATCCATTGTCTTTCTGTGTTTTGTTCTCATAGCTTTGATATCATTTTTTGATACTGTTTACAAGAAAGGTCTTTTTGGACTGGAGGGCTTTAGGTCTTTAGGTCTTTAGGTCTTTAGGGCTTTAGGGCTTCAGGGCTTCAGGGCTTCAGCACTTAAGTCCTTTCTTTTCAGTCCTTAAGTACTTAAGTCCTTCAGTCCTGCCTTTTGTTCGGTCCTAAAGAACCTTAGTACTTGCTCTTAAAGCCCTTATTACTCTGCTAACCTCATCACATTCATCTATTATTTTGTCCGCAGCCTCATTGCTTACGTACCCCAACTCTTTTGCGAACATACATTGAGCTTTCAATTCAAAAACCGATCCATTTGCAATGGAAAGGTACCTTTTGAATTCGTGGATTATTGGGGGTCAGGGAACCAACGGGGTCAGGCCGGGAATTGTGGCATACCCTTATCCCCAGCAGGTTAATCATACCTTCTATACTCACCTTGGCAAAGCTTTTGCCGCTCTTCCCTGGAAGAGCTGTTTTCAGACGGTCATTATTCCGGCATGGAAAAACGGGATCCTATTATTAAAGAAGCCTTCAAAATGTATGGATACATTCAAAGGGAGATCGGTGACCTTATCGGGCTGCACCCTGCAACCATCAGCAGGATCCCCGGCAAATCGAATCAGTAATGCTAAAATTCATACTCTGACACACGGTAACATTCAGAGAAGGGAGATGGAACCTGCGTCCCCAGGCTGGCCGTCTTCGCCCGGGTTCCCCAGGGAATAACCCCCGCTGCCCGCCGTTCCGCCGGAACCGTTCTCTGTCACAGTGGGGTTTTCCGCCGCAAGGGCTCCAGTATCCGCCACGGCCCCGCCGTTGGCGATGAAGATCCCGAAGGAAGGGCCGCCGTTTCCTCCCCCGCCGCCAGACCCGTATCCCCCATCCCCTCCGGCGCCGCCATCCCCTCCATTGAACGAGGGCCACGCCGCCATGATATTGGAATCCTCTCCGGCACCCCCGAGGCCCCCCATCCCTCCTGCCCCGCCCGCGCCTCCTATGCCGCCGTCACCTCCGTTGCCGCCCTTTCCCGTGAAGATGATGTTGCCGGAAAGCTGGGGAAGACTGGCGGGTGGAGCCGTGAAGCTCATGAACACACCGAAGGATCCGCCGCCGGGCCCGCCGGCCTGGCCAGCCGGCCCCCCGCACCCGCCGGCGCCGCCCCCACCGCCGGATCCTCCGACGTTGTCGTCCCCGAACCCCTGAGAATAGCAGCTGCTGTGCACCCAGGCGCCGCCCCCGCTTCCTCCTCCGCCTCCACCACCGCCGCTGGTCCCGTCAAGACCGTCCATGGGAACCGGGCCGGTCCAGAAACCTTCGGAAGATACCGTTCCGTCAGGGTCATCAGGAAGACCTCCCGACGCGCCGTTGCCTCCGTTGGCCCCATCGGAACCTGATCCTCCCTCGGGTGTCCCAAATATGACGTAATCAGTGCAAGCATAGATCTGGTGGTAGACGTCGCGCCCAGCGCTGCCGCCTGCTCCTCCCCCTGATCCCAGCCCCGTCGTGCCGTACTCTCCGGAATTAGGCGGGTCTGTCTGGATCCCGTCGGTTAACAGGGGACAGTCAGCCCAGCCTCCGTCGCCCCCGCTGACATCCTGGCTTGAGCAGATATTGGCGCCGCCCGAGCCTCCAGCCCCAGTGTGTTGAGCGTCCACACAGCCGTGGAAAACTACCACGGCAAAGGTTTCCACGATGTCCACAGCATCCATACCGCTTTGCCCGCTGGTCCCGTCAGCTCCTTTACTACTGTCAGAACCGGGACTGCCGGCTGCTCCATCGCCTGCCGCAATGGTATTGGAGGAAATGTCCAGGCTGCTGTCACAGTCCCTGATCCAGATGCCATAGGAACTGGCGCCGGCGTCGGTGGGGTTGGGGGCGATGATCCAGAAACCCTGGAAAGAGGTGGCCAGGGCGATGTCCCGGGCAATGACAGCCCGGCCGTCAGCGGCCGCCGGCGGAGCGATGTAGGTAGCAGTGGCACCCGCCTCCCTTTCCCATGAGACTGTGGAATATCCGCCCAGGAGACGGATCCCCTCCTGAAGGACGACCTGCTCGGTATAAAGACCGTCGGCCACCCGCACCTCGGTCTTCCCCGCGGCCAGGGCACTGGCGAGCCCCCCTGTGATGGTCAGGCACGGCGTATCGGTAGAGGAACAATCACCGGAGTCATCTGCTTGGGGTGCTGTGACCGAAACGAAAACAGCGTCGGGCGCTGAGCCACCCGACCCACCCCCACAGCCAGGGTACAGGGATACACATCCCGCCAGAAGCAGGCACGCAAAGGACCATCGAATCATTGGCAGCTTTCCTTTCAAATAATGTTAAGGGTCGAGGAAACGGTGGGGTTGTTGCTTGTATTTTCCTTAATCCAGTTTCTGGTTCCTGGTTCATTGGTGTCAGAGGACAAACCGTGGGGTCAGGTCCAGCCTTCTTACCTTTGTCAGGAGGCAGGACCTGACCCCCATGACATGCGGCATCCTCCCTAGAACTTGAACACATAGTACCTCAGCCACACGTAGCCCATGGCGATGGTCACCGACTCCACCATGAGAGGCATGCCGTACATCATGAACTTGCCGAAGGATATGGGTTTGCCGGCCTTCTCGGCC
This sequence comes from bacterium, assembly GCA_022865845.1. Classification (GTDB taxonomy): domain Bacteria; phylum BMS3Abin14; class BMS3Abin14; order BMS3Abin14; family BMS3Abin14; genus JALHUC01. The sequence goes on from JALHUC010000285.1 coordinate 7,247, forward strand.
AGGCCCACCACGATGACGTTGGCCGACGCCCCGATGGCGGTGCCGTTGCCGCCGAGGCACGCGCCCAGGGCCAGGGACCACCACATGGGCATGAGGTCGGGGTGGTGCAGGAGCGCCAGGCCGGACGCGTCGGGCCACAACTGCCGGGCCATGTCGATGATGAGCGGGTTCATGGTGGCCACGTAGGGGATGTTGTCGATGAACGCCGAGGCGAAGGCCGAGAACCACATGACGATCATGCTGGTGCCCAGCAGGTTCCCATGAGTGAGGTTAAGGACCTGGATGGACATCCACTTCACAAGGCCCACATTCACGACCCCGCCGATGATGATAAACAGGCCCATGAAGAAAAAGAGGGTCGCCCACTCCGCTTCCGCCAGGATGTGATGAGGGTCCTTGACGCCGGAGATCAGGAGCAGGAGTCCCGCGCCGAAAAGAGCAACGGTGGCCGGCTCCAGGTCGAGCACCCCGTGGAACATGAACCCCGTGATGGTGATGGCCAGGACCAGGAGGGATTTTTTCAGGAGGACCGGATCCTTGAGGGTGGCCCTCTCATCCATCTCCATGACTCTCTGCCTCAGTTCGTCCTTCACCTGGAGCTTTTTGCCGAAGATGATCTTGATGGTCAGGATATAGACGATGAGGATCACCACGATGACGGGGGCGAGGTTGAACAGGAAGGAAACGAAATCCAGCTTGGCCTTGGAGGCGATCATGATGTTGGGGGGGTCGCCGATGAGGGTGGCTGTCCCGCCTATGTTCGATGCCATGGCTTCCGTGAGGAGGAAGGGGATGACGTCCAGCTCCAGGGCCTGGCAGATGAGCAGGGTGACCGGGGCGATGAGCAGCACCGTCGTGACGTTGTCGAGGAATGCGGACATGACGGCTGTCACCACCGACAGGATGACCATGATCCTGAACGGTTGGCCTTTAGCTACTTTGGCGCTCTTGACGGCGATGTATTCGAAGGCCCCTGTGGGTTTCATGATGTTGATGATGATCATCATGCTCACGAGGAGGAATATGACGTTCCAGTCGATACCCAGGTCTTTGGAGTGAAAGGCCTCTTCCTGGGTGATGATGCCCAGCACGATCATGACCGATGCCCCGAAGATGGCCACGACGGTCTTGTGGACCTTTTCCGAGACGATAAGGGCGTAGGCCACCAGGAACAGCGCAGTGGCGGTCCAGAATTGTGCTCCCATGACGACCTGGGTTACTGCGGATGGTTCAGCGTTCATTTCTCTTTATCTTTACCTTCCTCGAGCATAGCTTTTACGATGATGAAAAAGACGTCCCTTTCGTAGAGCATCCCCACCACCTTGTTTGAATCGTCCAGAACGGGCAGCCGGTGCACCTTGTTCTTGATCATTTGGTCGACGCATTTCATGAGCGAGTCGTTTTCCCCGATGGTGATCACATTCTTCGTCATGATGTTATCAACGGTTCTGTCGGTGGCCTGCCTGGCCAGCGATTCGACCATTCCGTCCCAGGTGAAATCCCCGAGGTTCATCATGGGCATATAGAACGGATATACCGCCTTGAGAATGTCCCCCATGGACAGGATGCCCACAAGCTTTCCGCCGGCGTCGAGGACGGGCAGCCCTTTGACACCGACCCTCTCGTCGTCCCTTTTGGCCGAACGCAGCATGTTTACTGCTTCCTTGATGGTGCTTTCCGGTCTGAGATAATCAGTGAGCGGCACCATCAGATTCCTGGCTTTCACCATCAGATTCCTGGCTTTCATAGAGCCTTCCTTTTATGGGCAAACGCCCCCCGAAGGGGCGGCAACATAAAGCAGTTATCCCCACTTGTGCGAAAATCAATACTCCTTTTGCATTCCGTTAGCAACAGGTCTCTTTTTGGTCCCGGAACTCGGCGGTTACAGACATTATAGAGGTAAAAAAAGCAGAATGTGGTGTGATGGCGAGACATGTCATTGGGGTCAGGCCGGGAATTGTGCGTAAAGCTACGGTGGACAAGTCACATGGGGTAAGCCCCAATCACCCCCACCTCAGTCCTCCCCCCTCAGCCGTCTTCGCATTAAGCTACGACGTGCCAAGTAGGGGGAGGAAGTATTA
>JALHUC010000286.1 GCA_022865845.1 bacterium
ATGATGAGGAACGGCACAGACTTTCCGGGTAAAATGTTTGCGTTGCTCAAAGATTGTCCCAGCTCGTTGTGAAGATCGGTCTGGATCTGGTCAAGGTTGAGGCTGACGAGCTTACTGTCATCAAAGAGGTTTCCGCAAAAGGCTGTGGCCTTGCTCAGCACGTCACCAGCGGCATTTCTGAACTGGGCTTCAACCTGGATCATTCCTACATTACCTCCAGATTCGTTCAGGACTTTACCTCTGACCGCGTAAATGATCTTGCCATCAGTACGGTTAAGGGCCTTGACCTCAATGTTGGCGGGCGTGAGGGTGCCTTCCGTCTGCTGGCCCCTGGCCTTTATCATCTCCATTATCGTAGGGTAGGAATAGTATCCGCCGCCCCCGATGGCGCCAAGCAACAGCAGGAGAACAAGCCACTTCTTCCCGCCGCCGGAGGCCCGGGTTTCGGGCTGATAGGATGGCACAATTGTGGTTTGGGCTGCTAAATTGTCCGAATGATCAGGCTGTGATTCCTCCCTCGGCTGCTCCATAGGTGGCGCTGGCGGTGGGGTGGTAAAGTCCGCGCCTTCTGCTAGTCCGAACCCTCCGCCTGTTGAATCGAAAGTCCCCTGTCCATCAATGGCTATATCGCCCCATTCCCCACCCTCCTCTGGTCCCTGCGGCAAGGCAGGCAGCCCTGTGTCGGTTTTCTCAACCCCTTCTCCTGTTTCCTCTCCAAAGAGGTCCGATCCAAGTGTACTCCCCTGCCTCATTGTAGTTTCTATTTCAAATCCGCCATCTTCCGGTTCTGCGGACGCACTCGGTGTTGGGCTGGTGAGCCCGGCCTGATCCGTCTCGTGGGCAGGTCTTTTACCTCCGATATCCAGTGATACCCCCTCTTGAGAAATCGGCATGAAGCCGGTGCCTGGCTCATCGGGAGGACTTAGTTCAGTGGATTGGCGTCCCGTCTGCGGTGCAGGAGGGTTCTGCAACCCATCAAGGGAAGGCAGAGCACCAGGCCCGGGTGGTTCCTCGGTCGTGCCGTCGGCAAAGTTCGGAGAAGGCTCTTCCAGGGATGGAGTTGCCGGCGGTCCCGGCGGCGGTTCCGGTGATGGTGGTTCTGGTACGGGTGGCGATGGCGGCGCAGCCGATTGATCCACCAAGTGTTTCTCCGGTGGTGCTACGATGAAAATATTTTCGCACTTGGAACAGCGAACCTTAACACCCTTACCTTTGACCTTCTCATCAGCGATGCGATACTTTGCCTGACAATGCTCACACTGAACGATCAACGTATTTTCTCCCTGGCGGGTTGCCGTTTTGTTTTGTGTTAGGTTGACTCAGATAAGAGGATTATACTCACCATGGGAAAGGGTTACAAGTAAAGGTGTTAATATTCGTGATCGGTGGTCGGTGGTCGGTGATCGGTTATCTGTGAACCGTGAACGGTGAAGAGCAGGACCAGGGGTTAAAGTGCAGTAGTGCAGTGGTGCAATAGTGCACTCCTGCACCGGTTTTCATGCACTAGTGCACTACCTTGTCACAGTTTCCATCAAGCCTCGAATTATTAACAGGAATCGCATTCAGGAGTCTCTATGAACAACAAACTCACTATTCACCTCATACAGTGGCGGATCGTTCCCGGAGACGTTAATAGAAACCTGGGCAGGGCTGAGGAGTTGATCGGGTCGGCCTCCCCTGGAAAGGGGGGCCTTGTCCTCCTCCCGGAGATGTTTCCGTCGGGCTTTTATTACACCGACCTGGGCAAGATGGCCGAAGAATATGAAGCTGTTGTGCGCTGGATGGGTTTTATGGCGGCTCGGTATGAGGTGGGAGTGGCCGGTTCTGTTCCCTTTAAAAAACCTGAAGGGGTGGCCAACACCATGGTGCTGGTGGATAAGTCCGGGGAGGTAATAGCTTCCTACGACAAGGTCCACCTCTTTCATGTGGCGGATGAAGACCAGCATTTTACCCCCGGCCAGAAGACAGTAGTGGCCAATTGGGAAGGTCTTGATGTGGGGTTGGCCATCTGCTTCGATCTGAGGTTTCCTGAAATGACCCGGAAACTGTGCGATGATGGGGCGCGGATCGTGCTGGTTTCAGCTCAGTGGCCTCGGGCGAGGGTGGATCACTTCCGGGACTTAACGCGCGTCAGGGCAATGGAAAACCAGATGTTTATTGTGTCATGTAACTCCTGTGGTGACGATGATAAGGGGCTTGTATTGGGAGGCGGCAGTACGGTGGTTGGTCCTGCGGGAGAGGTGAAAGGGGTCCTGGGCGGTGACGAGGGGGTCCTTACCGTGACCATAGATCTGGATGAGGTTGAGAAAACAAGGGAGAGCTTCCCGGTCCTTAAAATCCGACGGCATGAGCTGTTTGATAAGTGAAATTTCGGACTGTAAAAATTTAATTCCGGATTGCGAATTCCGGATTCAGGATTATAATCTTGATCCTGCATGAATGCATTTATTCTAAATAATACGGAATCCTCAATACAGAATGCGGAATGCTCAACATATAATCCTCAATCACTTTCAGAAAGCATTCGTTCCAATGCGTTCTGAGCCTCGGTGAAGGACGGGTTGATCTTCAGCGCCTTTCTGAAATACTTCAGCGCTTCCTCCTCCAGCCCCATGGATGCCAGGGCCTCTCCCTTCAGGTAGATAGCGTCAGCGAACCCCTGGTTATCTGCGAGGACGGTTTCCACCTCTTCAAGAGCTCTGGCAGGCTCGCTCAGGCTCAGGTAAGTCTTAACCAGATCCAGCCGCACCTTGGCCATGGCGGGGTTTAGTGCCAGGGCCCTCTTGTACTCGAGGCACGCCTCCTGAAACTGTCCCATCTCCCTGTAAGCTTTGCCGAGGAGGGCGGCGAGGTCCGGCCACTGGGGGTGCTTGGCCGTAAGGCGCTGGAGGATCTCGGACGCATCCTTGTACAGCCCTTCCCTGACCATGGCTGATGCCAGGGTCGCCTCTCCTTCCTGAACATCGGGATCGTCCTGAAGATCCATCTCCACCTTCCTGGAATTCAGATAGGCGACACCGGCCACAAGTCCGAGGAAGACGAGAAGCATGAACAGGTAGAAAGGCGCTGAGACCAGGAGACCCTTTACTCGGGACAAAGAGCCGGTAGATGCTTCATTTTTAGCTGCGTTGGGTGGTTTGAAGATATCGGCAAGCTTATCACCCGTTACTGCTACGGGAGGCGGAGGGAGGAGGTCGCTTTGGGAGTAGGAAACGAGTTCCGTGCGGTGGGCGCTCTCCTCCTGGGCCAACAACCCGATGCCGGGTTCGAACCAGATGTAGCCCTGGTAAATGGGACTTGAAACGGGTCGGTAGCCGATCTTGATGCCATCGCGGAAAATTCCCGCTGCCACCTTTACCGGCCCGCGATCAAGTACTGTGAAGGAAAGGGGCGGATCGGACCAGGGCGATTGCCAGGTCTGCCCAGGATCCAGGGGCCACCGCAGGAGCAGGGTGAGATCTCCCCGTGGGTCACCAGGGGTGTTCCCTGAAGCAGGCTGAAGCCGGAAGATCCCCTCACTTCCCAGGATATAATAGAAGGGTCTGTTGCTGTCGTAGGATGCTTCAATGAGAGGGATACCCTTTGTTTCCAATACCTGGCTGATGGCCAGGGTCTCAAGGTTCCCCTCCAGATCCCGGTAGGTCCAGGTGCTGCCCGGGCTTAGGGGAAAAAGCTCCGGTTTGGCGGCAGCGTCAACAATAGGTAAAAGAACCAGGAAAATGGTTAGGAAAAAGACGGGAAATCTTCGTAGGCAGGTATCCATAACGATTCTCTGTCTATTCGTGTATCATAAATAGAAGTCAGGTGGAAGGGCAGTGC
>JALHUC010000287.1 GCA_022865845.1 bacterium
ACAATTTAAACCGGGGTGGATGGGGGACAGTAAGTGAATTGGGCAAACAGTAGAGTCAGGTTCAACCATCGCTTTGCAAACGATGGCGGACAAGCTGCGATCCTTCCGTCTTCGCTTTCAGCTTCGCCGTGACTAGTCACATGGGTAAATTCCAATCACCCCCACCTCAATCCTCCCCCCTCAAGCCGTCTTCGCATCAAGCTACGCCGTGCCAGGTAGGGGGAGGAAGAATTAGGAAGTTGGCTATTTGAGGGTTCGCGATGACAAAAGCGACTGGATTCCGGGTCTTCGCTTTCGCTTCGCCCGGAATGACCGGCTAAACCCAAATTGAAGGTTTCCTCTGTGAAACCCTGCCCGCCACGGCGAAGCTGACTTGTGAGGGCATAGCTACCAGCGACGCCCCAAAGCGTAGACGGGTGTACCCTGTGGTGGATAAAACATCGCTTTCATGGAAACTTGCGCCTTAACCAGGATTCAAGCCTTCCTTTGCGTCTCGGTTGCCTGCCCTGAGCAAGCGGAGCGCGTCGAAGGGCGTTTCCAAATATCGTTTATATAGTAAAGGCGTTTCCCCCAGATTTTTGTTTTAACTTTGCGAAACTTTGTCTGTCCTGAGCCTGTCGAAGGGCGACCTTTGCGGTTAAAAACATTGTGACCCTGGGATTTCCTGCCTTTCCCTCCATCCAACTGACATAATCTTATATTAAGCGCTATACTTAATTTAAGCTCCTGGGGTGGGTGTGGAGCATGCAGTGCGAAGTTTACGAACCGACTTGAGAATAAGATCTAACCGGCAGGGCCCGGCCTCTTCAGAGGTTCGGGCCTTTGCTGTTCGGGGGTGTGAGGGGGGATCATGAACCGTACGCAGATTCAATACTTCTGTTTTCCCTGGCCGTCCCATGTCCCGACAAGGCGACCTCCATCCCCTTCGCAGCTTCCACTCGCAGCCTTTCAAGGAGAAGAAATCAGCCATTCACCGGCCTGAAATCCCTTTCACCCATGCTGAAAGAAAAGTCATTTCCGACCGGATCCAAAAGCCATCCCGTAACGAGAAAGGAGAACGTCATGAAACACAGGCACGCCATAATTATCCTTGCCGCAGTCCTGACCGTCCTGGTATCGGCGGCGGCTGTGGTCCCTGCCGAAGCCGGTGACCCGAAGGGGAACGCCTTCGGCTGGAACAACACGCAGGGGCACAGTGTCCAGTTAGGACCACGCCCCTTCTTCCTCGTCCAGGACATGGATGAGGGTCCCCTGAAGGAGACCCTTAAGCAGTGCACCGAAGGGCCTTTCAAGAGAACGGACTTTTCCATCGGCCACCGTGGGGCTGGCCTGCAGTTCCCGGAGCACACGCGCGAATCCTATGTAGCCGCCGCCCGCATGGGAGCCGGCATCGTGGAGTGCGACGTTACCTTCACCAGTGACCGTGAGCTGGTCTGCCGCCATTCCCAGTGCGACCTGCACACGACTACTAACATCCTGGCCATACCTGAGCTGGCAGCCAAGTGCAGCGTACCCTTTACGCCCTCTGATGGCACCACCCCGGCCTCGGTCGAGTGCTGTACCTCCGACCTGACCCTGGAGGAATTCAAGAGTTTAAAGGGCAAAATGGATGCCTACAACGAATGGGGCACGACCGTGGAAGAGTACATGGACGCCACCCCGAACTACCGCACCGACCTTTACTCAACGGACGGCACGCTCATGACCCATGCCGAGAGCATCAATCTGTTCAAGAGCCTCGGCGTGAAGTTCACGCCGGAGTTAAAGTCCCCCAGCGTTGCCATGCCCTACGAGGACGACTACACCCAGGAGGAGTACGCCCAGCAGATGATCGACGAATACAAAATGGCGGGAGTATCGGCTAAAAAAGTCTATGCCCAGTCCTTTAACCTCTACGACGTGGAATACTGGATCCACGCGGAACCCGAGTTCGGGGCGCAGGCTGTTTTCCTTGACGGCCGCTACGAAGATCCCGCCTTTGATCAGACCGACCCCACCACCTGGGATCCCTCCATGGACGAGCTCGTGGACAAGGGCGTGAACATAATCGCCCCGCCCATGAACCTACTGCTGAATCTGGATGACAACGACCAGATCGTGCCCTCGGTGTACGCCGTGGACGCCAGGGCCGCCGGGCTTGACATCATCACATGGACCCTTGAGCGGTCAGGGTTCCTGAAAAGCGGAGGCGAATTTTACTACGAATCCATAACCGACGTTATTGACAACGACGGGGACATGCTCACGGTCCTCGACGTGCTGGCCCAGGACGTGGGTATCATTGGTATTTTCTCCGACTGGCCGGCTACGGTGACCTTCTACGCCAATTGCATGGGCCTTTAAATTAACCTCCGGGGCGGGCGGGGCCGGTCTGCGCTTCGCCCCTCCCGGTCTTCATCAGGAGAAACCGTGGGGTCAGGTCCAACCTTCGCTAAAGCTGCGGCTGACAAGCCGTGGTGAAAAAACAATCGCTTTTATAGCAGCCACTGTTTCCCCAAGCCTGTGATTTTCTCAGCCTACCCCGAGTCCCGCCTACGGCGTGATGACTCTGTGGTGAAACACATCGCCTATATAGTAACCGGCCTTCCCCCAGGATTTAGTCTTTCTCCTTTTCCTCCGAGCC
>JALHUC010000288.1 GCA_022865845.1 bacterium
GCACCTCCAGTTCGCCTTGCTCTATCCTCTTGGCGATCTCGACCTCACCCTCTCTGGTAAGGAGGTTGATCTGGCCCATTTCTTTGAGATAGAGTCTGACCGGGTCGTCCGTCCGCCCGGTAAGCGCTCCTGGGGTAACCTTTCCTACAGCTGCTGACTTGGGTCCTGGCTCGGCATCCTCGTCATCCCCGTCGTCATCCTCTTCTTTTCCGGTCTTGTTTTTGACATCCTTGATATGGACACGTAGATCCGAGTCGATAATCTCGATGTCCATTTCCCCGAACATACCTACTATGTCGTCCACCTGCTCCGATGACGTCAGTTCGTCCGGAAGAGCGTCATTTACCTCCTCGTAGGTCAGATAACCCTGCTTCTTTCCCTTGGTGATAAGTTCTTTGATCTCTTTCTGGCCTGTTGTGTTGTCTTTCATTCCCCGTCTTCACCTCCGGATGGATTACCCCTCCATGAAACATTATGCAGCCCTCTCCCCGCGACCAGGTCACGGAGCTCGGCTTGCAGCTTCTTCCACTCTTCATTGAGCTCCTGGCTCTCTTGTTTAGCTCCTCGCCGCACTGCTTCCGTCAGCCGATCACGTGTGTGCCGGATCTTTTCTTCCAGCCTTTCCCGGGCATAGTGGAGCAGCAGGTCATCCAGAGCTTTCTCGGTCCCCTCCAGGGGGTCTTCAAGAGCCCATCCGGAGAGTTCATTCTTCCAGCGGTCGTCAACTGTATCCAGGAGAGCTGTAAGGTTAACACCGGAAAAAATTTTATCAACTATTTCCGCTATCTCGGGGCTTTTTATATCCCCAGGGCCAACAGCCTCTGCCACTCTGGATACTACGCCTGGTTCTCTGACCAGGATGTGCAGAAGCAACTTATCCTTTCTGAGCAGTGGAGGAGGGTCCTTCTCTTCTATATTAATTTTTTTTCTCTTTTTCAGACCCGCCAGGCGAGCACGGAGGTCGTGTTGTTCAATGCGAAGGGTATCGCCGATTTCCTTGAGATAAACGCCCAGCTTAGCTCTGTCTACTATTTTAGCCAAATATGGGACAATTGCATCAATTACTTGAAAACGGTCCCCCATTTTGTCGCCCGGATGCTCCTGGCGGGCCGATTCCAGAACATACATCACCACATCCGGCGCCTGAGCAATTCTTGCGACAAGCTCCGTGACTCCCATTTTACGCAAAAAACTGTCCGGATCCTCACCGGGGTCCAAGGGTGCGACACGACACACCATACCCTCACCCAGGAGGATCATTCCGCTTCTGTGGGTCGCCCTCCGACCAGCTTCATCCGAATCAAAAAGCAGCACACAGTGTTCAGTCAGCCGGTGGAGCTTCCTCGCCTGATCCTCGGTGAGCGCTGTACCGAGAACTCCAACCACATTCCGTACCCCTCCCTGATGGAGGGAAATGACATCCAGGTACCCTTCAACAAGGATCACCTCACCGGCCTCTCTTACAAAGGGAGACGCCACATCCAGCCCAAATAGAGAGTCGCCCTTTCTGTACACCGGAGTTTCAGAGGTGTTGATATACTTGGGGAGGTCATCGCCCATTACCCTTCCGCCAAACCCCAGGACTCTCCCGCTAAGATCCTTTATTGGGAAAACCACCCGGTCTCTGAAGCGATCGTACGGGGCCTTACCCGAATCGCCCTTAATGAGCAGGCCGGCCGAAACAGCCACAGATTCCTTTATGTTCTCCTCGCCCAGGCGCGAGGACAAGTTCCTCCACCCCTCTGGAGCGTATCCCAGGTCAAAGGTTTTACTAACGTCCGAGTGAATGCCCCTTTGCCCCAGGTAGTCCCTGGCTTTTTTACCCTCTTCAGATTTCATCAAGGCTTCGGAATAATATTCCGCAGCCACCCTGTTGGCGGTAAACATGAGATCCTTCTGGTCTCTGCCGACACCACCGGCGGAGGGTCCCTCCGGCAACTCTATGCCCGATTGAAACGCCAGCTTTTTCAGTGAGTCAACAAAGGGGAGCCCCTCGTACAACATGATGAAACGGATAACATCCCCGCCTGTATCGCACCCGAAGCAGTGAAAGATCTGGCGCGCGGGGTTTACCATAAATGACGGTGTCTTCTCCTGATGGAAGGGACAAAGGGCCTTGAAAGCGGATCCTGACCGCTTCAGCTCAAGATGGCGGCCGATGATATCGGCGATGTCATTGGCCTCTTTGACGCGCTCTATGGTGTCTTCGTCGTAACGCATAGGTTCAGTCCAGAGTCCAGAGTCCAAAGTCCAAAGTAAAACAACTATCGTATGATCGACTTACCACTATCACCGATTAATTCTTCCTTTTTTCGACATCTCCATTAAACCTAATACAGCCCTAAAAGCCCATTATTCCTCAATAATGTTATTTTAAATGGTCATGCGCAAAGTTTTTTCTCTTTGGGCCTTGGGCTTTGGTCTTTGGACTATTCCTTGAGTTCTACAATAGTCGCCCCGGCGCCGCCCTGGTCCAGGGGAGCCGGTCCGAAATTTGACACCCTCGGATCGCCCTTCAGGGCACTATTGATAGCCCTTTTCAGGGCTCCTGTCCCCTTGCCGTGTACTATCCGCAAGAAGCGATCGGACCCGAGAAGGGAGTTGTCGAGGGCCTTGTCAAGA
>JALHUC010000289.1 GCA_022865845.1 bacterium
AACCAGTACGGCATCAGAAGCATCCCCACCGTGATGTTGTTTAAAGACGGCAAGGTTGCAGAGCAGGTCATTGGAGCCAACGCCGCTGAGATCAAGAAGATTGTGGAGCAGAACGCTTGAGGAAAAGCTGTTTTAACCCTTTATAAAACACGAAATTACAGGAAACCGGCTAATGAATGCCTATTCAATATACGAACTGAAGTGCCCAACCTGCGAACTGCAGTACACACAGATGATAGCCAAACGTGAGGAAGAGCTGCTCATTCCCTGCCCGTCGTGTGATTCGGCCCTGGATAAGGTCCGAAAGCTTACCGGAACTGAACTTTTTTCCTGCGCAACAAGCTTTGGAGGCGGGTGATGACCCTGCTGCCGGCAGTTCGTCGGCTATAGTGGAAAAAAAGAAGGGCGGCCTGTAGGCCGCCCTTCTTCATTCAAGACTTTTCAACTAATTTAATTATTCGGCAATGATAGCCTCTACAGGGCATGTATCAACACAGTCGCCGCAGTCGGTGCACAGTTCAGCATCGATCACGTAAATCTCTCCCTCGCTGATCGCGTCAACAGGGCACGAATCGATACAACTTCCACAGGCAGTGCATTCATCAGTGATAACGTGAGCCAAGGCGTTCACCTCCTTTTGATTTGAACGGATTTATAAAAAGCTGCTTAATAAACAAGCTTGCATAACCTCCCAACATCCAAAAGTCAACCGTATTTTGATTTCAGGTGTTTTCTGTGGGGGATTCCCTCACAGAAATACGTAAGGCGTAAGTGCGTCGAAAGTAATTGCGTAAGGTTTGCAGCCAATTAGCAACATAAAACTTAAGGTTCAGTCTTTCCACCTACCAACGCACACACTCATTTACACATCCACTCACATACGCTGAAATTTCCAATAAAAAAGGCCGATACAGGATCGGCCAGAACATAATATTATTGAGAAATTTCAGATCAGCTGCATTTCGAATAGCCGCAGGAGTGGCAAGTGGCGCAGCCTTCGGCAAACTCCAGGGTACCGCTGCAATCCGGGCACAACTTCCCCGCAGATGACTTGAGATCGTCCGTACCGGAGTTTCTCCTGGTCCTGGCAGGGAACTCGACTACCTTGAGAGGTTCATCCCCTCTCTCACTCTGGATATCCACGTACTGTCTCAGGGCTTTGGCGATAGCGTCTGAGCAGGAGAGGATCATCTCACCGTTCTGCCACAGCGGCGACGGGCACCTGATACCCGATAGCTGCTTCATGATGGAATCCACCTCGATGCCTGATCGAAGGGCCAGGGACACCATACGGCTCACCGACTCGGATTGGGACGCCGCGCAGCCTCCGGCCTTGCCCATCTGTGTAAACACCTCACACAACCCCTTTTCGTCCTCATTGATGGTCACGTAGAGGTTACCGCACCCGGTCTTCATCTTGATGGTCATCCCCTGGGTTGTGCCAGGCCTGGGTCTCGGGGCCGGCATGGTCCTCCCCGTCGGATCCAGGGCCGGAGTCGAACTCTGATCCTTGGTGCCGTAGGAAAGAACCTGCTCATCCCTGCTGCCGTCCCTGTAAACGGTTATCCCTTTACAACCAAGTTCGTAGGCCAGGAGGTAAACTTCCTCGATGTCTTTTCTGGTGGCCTCGTTGGGAAAGTTCACTGTTTTGGAAACCGCATTGTCCGTATACTTCTGAAAAGCTGCCTGCATTCTGATGTGCCATTCAGGGCTGATGTCATGGGAGGTCACAAAGACCCTCTTCACCCAATCCGGTATTCCCGATATGTGCTGGATGGACCCCTTCTGGACGATCTTTTCCATAAGGTCTTCGCTGTAGAAACCTTCCCGCCTGGCCACCTCTTTGAAATAGGGATGCACCTCAACGAGGCGCTGGTTGTCCATAACGTTCCTCTGGAAAGCCACGGCAAAGAGAGGTTCGATACCGCTTGTAGTGTTTGCCAGGATGCTGATGGTCCCGGTGGGTGCGATGGTTGTCACGGTAGCGTTTCTCATGGGAGGACGCCCAGGCATATCGAAGATACTGCCATCGTGGGCGGGAAAGGCACCGCGTTCAATTGCAAGTCCCTGGGATGCCTCCACCCCCTTCTGGTGGACGAACCCCATGACCTTGTCCGCCAGGGCCACTGCCTCCTCCGAGTTGTAGGGAACCCCGAGCCTGAACAGCATGTCGGCCCACCCCATAATGCCAAGCCCGATTTTACGGTTCTTTTTGGTCATCTCCTCGATCTTGTCGAGGGGGTAGCGGTTCATCTCGATGACGTTATCGAGGAACCTCACCGAGTGGGTGGTGACATGTCCGAGCTTGTCGTAATCTATGGATACCCTATTGCCTTCATACCGAAGCACACGGGACAGGTTAATGGAACCAAGGTTGCAGGACTCGTAGGGAAGCAGCGGCTGCTCGCCACAAGGATTGGTGCTCTCCATTTCCCCCAGTAGAGGGGTGGGGTTGTCCCGGTTTACCCGATCCAGGAAAATGATACCAGGTTCGCCGTTCTGATGTGCCTTTTCCACCACCAATTGAAAAACCTCTCGGGCCTTCAGTTTGGTGACCTCTTCACCTGTCCTCGGGTTCACGAGAGGATACTCCTCATCCTCGCCCACGGCTCTCATGAACTCCTCTGTAAGCCCCACCGAAATGTTGAAATTGTTTAGCTGGTCGTTCTCCTCCTTGCACCTGATGAAATTCAGAATGTCGGGGTGATCGATGCGGAGAATACCCATGTTGGCACCGCGGCGGGTGCCGCCCTGCTTTATGACCTCAGTCGCCTGGTTGAAGACTTTCATGAAGGAAATGGGACCGGAGGAAACGCCGGAGGTGGACTTGACGACATCTTTGCCGGGCCGCAATCTGCTGAAGGAGAAACCGGTCCCGCCGCCGCTCTTGTGGATCATGGCGGTATGTTTTACCGCGTCAAAGATACTCTCCATGGAATCTTCCACAGGAAGAACAAAACAGGCGGAAAGCTGCTGCAGATCCCGACCGGCGTTCATAAGCGTTGGAGAGTTCGGCATGAACGAAAGGGAAGCCATAAGGTTGAAATAGAGTTCCGCTGTCTCCTCGACCTGCCGGGGATCAGCGCCGAACTTTTTTTCAGCCTGGGCGATGTTGCCAGCAACCCGGCGAAAAAGGTCCTCAGGCCCCTCAAGGGGGTTCCCCTCATCGTCCCTTTTGAGATATCTTTTGGCCAGAACAACGCGGGCGTTTTCAGAAAGCTCAACCTGGGTCAGGGTTGACCCAAAATTTAGGGTTTCCTGCTTTTTCGCAGACTCACTGTCGGCACTACCCGACTTGGTCACGGTCATGTAATCCTCCGGAAACTACCTGTTTTAAAAAGGAAAAAAGAAGGGTAAGACTCCTATATGTTGTGCTAATAGCAGAACATAGCACAATATATGGGAGTTGTTCAAGAGCTTTTTGGTTATCGTTACAAGATAGATTGATATTACCTGGAACGCATGCTATCTATTCACAAAGACTATGGATGTGATTGCTTAATTCAATCAAATAACAGCGATGGTTTTCCCCACAGAGACATCACGCCTCTGGCGTGACAGGCTTCGTTCACAGAGGAAGGCTTGTGTAAGGAAATATCTAGGTATCTAGATACCTAAGTACAGCCTTATCTGGAGATAACAATGAAAAACCTTGACTGCAGAAACCTCGCCTGCCCGGGACCAGTCATACAGGTGAAAAAAAACCTTGAGGAGACACCCCCTGGAGAATCCTTTTCCGTTGATGTGAACTCGGAGACCAGCAGGGATAATGTGCGCCGTTTCGCCCAAAGCAGGGGCGCAGGCGTTCGTATCGAAGAGGACGCTGGAGAGGCCATTCGTCTCATCATCACAGCGCCGGTGTCGATAGGCGAGGGGACACGGAGACACGGAGACACGGAGACAAACCCAGCGACAATTTTCATCACTGGCGAAACCCTCGGGCAAGGTGATGACAAGCTCGGACGCATCCTCATGGAGGGTTTCATCAACACTCTCCTGGACCAGGACCGGATCCCCGACCGGATCCTTTTTATGAACGCCGGCGTAAAGTTCGCGGTCCAGGGGTCCGCGGTCCTGAAAGCTCTGGGGAAAATGATCGACTGCGGCTGCGAGATCCTCGTTTGCGGCACCTGCCTGGATTTTTTCGGCCTGATGGACAAACCCGCAGTAGGAACTGTTTCCAACATGTTAGACATCCAGGAGGCCCTGCTTGAGGCCACGAGTGTCATCAGGCCATAGGAGAAGTGCAATTGAGGATTTCAGACCTTAATTCGGAATTATCAATTCGGAATCCGGAATTCTCTTGGCTACTGGCCGCTGTATTCTGTATTCTAAATCTATGAAAAACCGCAAAGACATATACAGGCTTACCGGGATGGTTAAAGCCGCTGGTTGAGCTGCCAAACTGGGTCCGGGCGACCTGTCAGTTCTTCTTGCCCCGCTGCGTTCGGCCATGATGTCGGACGACCGTCTTCTGGTGGGCACAGACACATCCGACGATGCAGGCGTTTACCGTCTGGACGGGGACACAGCTCTCGTCCAGTCTATCGACGTCATCACCCCCATCGTGGACGATCCGGCCGATTTCGGCTACATCGCGGCCATTAACGCCCTATCGGATATCTACGCCATGGGCGGAACCCCCCTTACCGCCATGACCTTTCTGGCCTTCCAGCAGTGTGACCTTCCCCTGGAAGCAGCATCACTCATACTTAAGGGTGCCCTCGCAGCGCTGGCAGAAAACCGATGTACGGTCGTGGGCGGCCACACGGTGGAGGACCCCGAGATCAAGTTCGGCCTTGCCATCACCGGTACCGTTCACCCTGATGCAGCGATCACAAACAACACCGCAGTGGACGGCGACCTCATCTACCTGACGAAGCCCCTGGGAACCGGTATCGCCTCCACTGCCCTGAAAGGGGAACTGATCCCCCAGTCGTTGAGTGAAGAGTTCGTGGGCTGGATGAAAATGTCCAACGGCCCTGCAGCGGCCGCCATGGTGGAAACCGGTGTCTCAGCCGCCACCGATGTCACGGGGTTCGGTCTTCTCGGGCACTTGTGGGAGATGTGTTCTGGATCGGGCCTGGGAGCCGTTCTCGACATGGACTCCATCCCGAAGATGACAGGAGTCGAGGAGATGGTTGATTCGGGGATGGTCCCTGCCGGAGCGTATCGGAACCGGGATCACCTGGAGGGTAAAGTCACATTCCCCTCCCGGTCCAAAGACAGGCACTGGCCCCTTTTCGACCCCCAAACCTCCGGGGGCTTGCTCATCGCCGTATCTCCGGACAAGGCGGACAGCCTCGAGATCGCTCTGGGAACAAAGGGTGTACCGGTGCACAGGATAGGGATGTTCAGGAAGGCAGAGGGAATTGAGATCGTCTAAAGTGAACCGTGAATCGTGAAAGGTGAACAGCCAAGTCAAGGCGCAAGCACTGTAGACA